>JAEZEK010000094.1 GCA_023417735.1 Pseudomonadota bacterium
CTGCGGGACAGCTTCGACATGATCCGGCTCACGGTCTCGATCGTCAGGCCGAGATAGTCCGCCATGTCGAGGCGGGTCATCGGCAGGTCGAAGGCCGCGCCCGAGCGGTCGCCGAGGCCGGCGCGGCGCATCATCGCGACGAGGAAGCTCGCCACCCGCTCCTCCGCGCTCTTGCGGCCGAGCAGCACCATCTGCTCCTGGGCGGCCGTGAGTTCCTGGCAGATCAGGCCGACATGCTCGCGCCGCAGCGCGGTGTCCCCATCGATCGCGGCCTCGAACCGGCTGCGCCGCATCCGGCGGACCGCGACGTTCGTGATGGCTTCCGCCGTGAAGGAGAATTCCTCGCCTTCCGTCAGCCCGAACACCTCGCCGGCGAACACGAAGCGCAGGATGGCGCGGCGGCCGTCGGGGAGAATGCGGCAGATGCGCATCGCGCCGTCGGCGAGCTCGAAGACGTCCTCCGCCGGGTCGCCCTGCCAGACGAGCGCCTCGCCGGCATGGACCGTCTCCGTCTTCTGAGTCATGAAGAGCGTCTGGATACCGGAGGCGCGGTCGGTCGCATTGCCGGTGGCGGGCAGAGCGGAAATATTCGTCGTCATCGGCGTGTCTCCCGGTTCGTCGGACACACGCAATCAACACCGGCCGTGTCACACGCGATTGCCAATCGACCCCGCAAAGCGTGTTAGTTCGTGACGGAGTGTTACAACCGCAGGGAGGGCGGGCGGTCTAGGAATGGCTGAAGCACCAGAGGAACGGCCGCACATCCTGGTCGTCGACGACGACCCGCGCATCCGGCAGATGCTGACGCGCTATTTCGGCGACGAGGGGTTTCGCGTCGGCGGCGCGCAGGGCGGCGCCGCGATGCGCGGCTACCTCGAGGAGCACGCCGTCGACCTGATCCTTCTCGATCTCGGCCTCCCCGACGAGGACGGGCTGACGCTCGCGCGCGACCTGCGCGCCCTCAGCAAGGCGGGCGTCATCATCATCACCGGCCGCGGCGACGTCGTCGACAGGATCGTGGGGCTGGAGATCGGCGCCGACGATTACATCACCAAGCCCTTCCATCTGCGCGAGGTGCTGGCGCGCGTGAAGAGCGTGCTCCGGCGGCTGAAGGAGGCGCCCGCGCCGAAACCTGCGGAGGAGGAGCGCGCCGAGGAGGAGCAGTTCGTCTTCGAGGGCTGGACGCTCGACCTCGTGCGGCGGCAGCTCGTCGATGCCGCCGGCGAGGAGGTCCCTCTCACGACCGGAGAGTTCTCGCTGCTCTGCGCCTTCGTCCGCAATCCGGGCCGCGTACTCGACCGCGACCGCCTGATGGATCTCACGCGCGGCCGAAGCTGGAACGCCTACGACCGCGCGATCGACACGCAGATCGCGCGCCTGCGCAAGAAGATCGAGCCCGATGCGCAGAGCCCGGCGCTCATCAAGTCGGTTCGCGGCGTGGGCTACGTCTTCGCGGCCAAGGTCAGCCGCGGCTGACGCGGCGCGTCACGTCCGGCCGCCGCGCTCGGCCAGCAGGAAGAGCTGGTGCGGCTGGCGGACCAGGATGCGCTGCCGCCCGCCCTCGACGAGGCCCTGGCTCTCCCACGCGCTGAGGATCCGGCTGACCGTGTGGAGCGTCGTCCCCGTCATCTCGGCGATGTCCTGGCGCGAGACGGGAAAGTCGATGAGGACGCCGCCGTCGGTCTTGCGGCCCGCCTGCTCGACGAGGCGGAGCACCGCGTGCGCGACCCGGCGCTCCACCTCCTCCGTCGCCATCTCGCGGATGCGCGTATGCGCCTCCTGCAGCCGGGCGCCGACGGTCTGGAGCGTGTTGACCGCGAGCCGGGGCGCGCGGGCGACGAGCAGGTCCCAGTGCTCCGACGCCCAGGCGAGCGTCAGGCTCTCCGCGACCGCGATCGCCGTGCCCGGATAGTCCGGCCGGCCGAGCGCGACCGCGACGCCGTAGACCTCGCCCGGGCTGACGAAGCGGACCACGATCTGCTGGCCGTCCGGCGTGACCTGGAGGACCTTCAGGCGGCCGTTGAGGAGCACGAAGAACTCACCCGCCGGCTGGCCCTGCTCGAATACGGCATCGCCCTTCGGGACGAGGCGCGATTCCGCCGTCGCGAGGATGGCGTCGAGGTCGGCGTCGGTCATCGCCTGGAACAGGTCGAAGCTGCGGATCAGCGTCCTGTCGAGCTTTGGCATGGTTCCGGTCCTCGCTGCTCCGCCGCTCAGCGCCCCGTCGAAGGCGCACGCACCGGCCCGGGCGACAACGCGCGAGCAGGCGATCCGGATAGGACACCGTGTTTGCGGGAGCGCAAAGAGGCCTTGCGCCATGCGTCGTAAGACGACCCCGCAACGCATTCGACCCGGTCGAAAGGACAGTTCAAATGAAAGCCCCCGCAGCTCTACTCGCGACCGTCGCGGCAGCTGCAATCTCGTTCGCAGCCCTCGGCGCAGCCCTTCCCGCACTGGCCGAAGAGGCCCCGGCCGCGAACATCGTCCGCGCGCCGACCGATCTCCCCGCGCCGCTCGGCATGCGCGCGCCGGAGACGGTGAGGATCGATCTGGAGACCGTCGAGCTGGACGGCCAGCTCGCCGACGGCACGACCTATACCTATTGGACCTTCAACCACAAGGTCCCGGGTCCGCTCGTCCGCGTCAAGGTCGGCGACATCGTCGAGGTGCGGCTCACCAACGACGAGAGCAGCGCCATGATGCACAACGTGGACTTCCACGCGGTGACCGGCCTGCACGGCGGCGGCCACGCCACGCTGGCCGAGCCCGGCGAGACCAAGGGCTTCACGTTCAAGGCCCTCAACCCGGGCCTCTACGTCTACCACTGCGCGGTGCCGATGGCCGCCTCGCACATCGCCAACGGCATGTACGGCATGATCCTGGTCG
>JAEZEK010000290.1 GCA_023417735.1 Pseudomonadota bacterium
TACATCGATGCTGCGGATGCGGCGCCGGCCGGCCGTGTCGACCACGGGCGAGCCGGCATGGATGGGAATGCCGCGCCGCGCCGCCTCCGCAAGGAGCTCCCCGGGCACCTCGGTGCGGACGTCCACGATGGCCGCGATCGACGCCCCGCTCTGCGCAATGTCGAAGGCGGCGCGCCAGCCGGTGTCGTTGTTGGCGAAGACCGCTGCGTTCCGGCCGGGCAGGACGCCGTAGCGGTGGACGTATGTCCGAACCGCGCCGGCGAGCATGATGCCTGGCCGGTCGTTCTCGTGGAAGACGAGCGGGCGTTCGATCGCCCCGGTCGCGAGGACCACTTCCCGCGCGCGGACCCGCCAGAGCCGGTGGCGCGGCAGGCGCAGCGGCCGCTTCGCGGGCGGGAGGTGATCGCACACATTCTCCCACAGCCCGAGGAAGTTGTTCGCGTAGTACCCGAACGCGGTCGTTCGCGCGAGCACGGTGACGTCGGGAAGCGCCGCGAGCGCGGCGTGCATGTCGTCCGCCCAGGCGGCCGGTGCCGCATCCGCGACCTTGACGGCGGCCGGATGGGCCGAGAGCAGGCTTCCCCCGAGCGCGGCGGTCTCCTCGGCCAGGATGACCCGTGCTCCGGCCCTGCCCGCCGCGAGCGCCGCCATCAGGCCGGCCGGGCCGCCGCCGACGACGAGGACGTCGCAGTGCCGGTTCACGCTCTCGTAGGCATCCGGGTCCGGCTCCTCCGGCGCGTGGCCGAGGCCGGCGGCACGGCGGATCAGCGGCTCGAAGAGCATCCAGCCGGCCGGCGGCCCCTTGAACGTCTTGTAGTAGAAGCCAGCCGGCAGGAATGGCGACAGCACGTCGTTGAAGGCGTTGAGATCGTGCCTGAGCGACGGCCAGCAGTTCTGCGCGCGCGCGACGAGGCCGTCATAGATCTCCTGCTCGGTCGCGCGCGTGTTCGGATCGGCCCGGCCGGGGCCGTCCACGATCTCCACGAGCGCGGCCGGATCCTCCGAGCCTGCGCCGACGATCCCGCGCGGGCGGTGATACTTGAAGGAGCGCGCGACCATCGCCTCGCCGTTCGCCAGCAGCGCCGAGGCGAGCGTGTCGCCCGGATGGCCGGTATAGGAGCGCCCGTCAAAGGTGAAGCGGATGGTGCGGCTGCGGTCGATCAGCCCGCCGGCGGGAAGGCGGTTCGGCTGCCGGGTCATGCGTCCCCGCCTCTCTCGGACGCCACCAGTTTCGCAGCATCGTTGCCCGAGCCGATCGAGGCTTCTCCCGAAGGCGTCCGCGGCAGATCGGCCGAGACTTCGGGCGGCCCCTCCCCGACCCTGTAGACGGCCAGGATGTCGTCGGTCGCAGTGTTCCGGAGCACGTTGAACCAGCGCCGGCAGCCGGCCTGATGGTTCCAGCGCTCGGCGAGCACGCCCTTCGGGTTGGAGCGCATGAAGACGTAGCCGGCCCATTCGGCGTCGGAGAGGCGCTCCGGCTCCGCCGGCCGCGCAATGTGGGCCTCGCCGCCATAGGCGAAGTCGGACAGGTCGCGCTCGCCGCAATAGGGACAGCGGATCACGAACATGAAAGCCTCGCGGACAATCTCGCCTCCCGCCTCAATGCGCCACCGCGGCGGCGCCGTGCTCGGCGACGAGCGCGCCGCTCTCGAACCGCTCCAGTGCGAAGGGTGCTGCGATCCGGTTCGGCTCGTCGCGGGCGACGAGGTCGGCGAAGGCGTGGCCGGAGGCCGGCGTCGCCTTCCAGCCGCCGGTGCCCCAGCCGGCATTGACGTAGAAGCCCTTCACGCGCGTCCTCGAGATGATCGGGCTGGCATCCGGGCAGACGTCGACGATGCCGCCCCACTGCCGCATCATCCTGAGCCGCGACACGAAGGGGAAGAGTTCGATGAGCGCCGCCATCTGGTGCTCGATGATGTCGAACGAGCCGCGTTGCGTATAGGAGAGGTACGGGTCGATGCCGGCGCCGATCACGAGCTCACCCTTGTCGGACTGGCTCACATAGACGTGGACCGCGTTCGACATCACGACGCAGGGGATCACCGGCTTGACCGGCTCGGAGACGAGCGCCTGCAGCGGATGGCTCTCGATCGGCAGTCGGATGCCGAGCATCGCGGCGATGACGCTGGTATGCCCGGCCGCGACGGAGGCGACCCTCGGCGTCCGGATCGTCCCGCGGGTCGTCTCGACGCCGGTGACGGCGCCGTTTTCCGTCAGGATCGCGGTCACCTCGCATTGCTGGATGATGTCGCCGCCCATCGCGGCGGCGGCGCGGGCGAAGCCCCAGACCACCGCGTCGTGCCGGTTGACGCCGCCGGAGCGCTGGAGCGTCGCCCCGCTCACCGGGTAGCGCAGCGTCGGCGCGATGCTGATCGGGGGGCAGAACGCCTTCACGTCCGTTGGCTCGAGCCACTCCGCATCGACGCCGTTCAGCCGGTTCGCCTCCACGCGCCGGCGCAGCTGCCGCGCCTCGCCTTCGTCGTGCGCGAGGTTCAGCACGCCGCGATGGCTCATCATCACGTTGTAGTCGAGCTCCCGCCCGAGCCCGGTCCAGAGGTCGAGCGCGTGCTGGTAGATCGCCGCACTCTCGTCGTTCAGGTAGTTCGAACGGATGATCGTCGTGTTCCGGCCGGAGTTTCCGCCGCCGATCCAGCCCTTCTCGACGACGGCGACGTTCGACATGCCGTGCAGCTTGGCGAGGTAGTAGGCGGTCGCCAGCCCGTGCCCGCCGCCACCGATGACGATCGCGTCGTAGGACGGCTTGGGGTCCGGAAAGCGCCAGGCGGGCCGCCATCCGGTATGGCCGCGGAGCCCCTCGCGGACGAGCGAGACGATGTTGTAGCGCTGCATCCGCCGGGTTTACGGTCGTGCGCCCGCCCGGGCAATCGCGGAAGCGGCGCGGCGGTGTCGCAACCGCTTCGTCCTGCTGCCTCGTCGCGTTCCCGATTGTGTCTCCGGTGCCGACGCACTAGCGTCGCCTGGGAACGTCATTCTCCTGTTGCGACATGGGCTTGAAAGCGACCGAGGCGCCTGGCGCGCCAACCGTGAAAGCGACCGCGCGGGAGAAGCACTTCTATTTCGTGCTGATCCCGAACTTCACGATGATCGCTTTCGCGACCGCGGTGGAGCCGCTCCGGATCGCCAATCGGATGATCGGCCGCGACGTCTATCGCTGGAGCCTCGTCTCGCTCGACGGCGAGCCGGCGCGCGCCTCGAACGGCATCCGGGTCATGGTGGACATGGCGCTCAAGGAGGCACGCGACCGGGTCCGTGCGGGCGACCGGTCAGAGCATGTCTTCGTCTGCGGCTCGCTCGGCGTCGAGCGCTTCCGCGACCGCAGCCTCAATGCGTGGCTGCAGGCGCTCGACCGCCAGCGCATCGCGATCGGCGCGCTCGACACCGGCGCATGGGTGCTGGCGGACGCCGGCGTGCTGGACGGCCGCCGCTGCGCCATCCATTGGGAAGCGCTGCCCGGCTTCGCCGAACGTTTCCCGGAGGTGCGGGTCTATGCCGACCTCTTCGAGGTCGACGGCAACTGCTATACCTGCGCCGGCGGAACCGCCTCGCTGGACATGATGCTCCACATCATCGGCGAGCATCTCGACGACACGGTCGTCGCGCGGGTCTGCGAGCAGGCGCTCACGGACCGGATGCGGTCTGCGACCGATCGCCAGCGCCTGCCGCTCAGGGCGCGGCTCGGGCTCCAGAACACGCGGCTCCTCGCCATCATCGAGCTGATGGAGGCGAACATCGCCGAACCGCTCTCCCTCATCGAGATCGCCCGCTTCGCCCGGCTGTCCCGCCGGCAGATCGAGCGCCTGTTCCGCCGCAATCTCGGCCGCTCGCCGGCGCGCTACTACCTCGAGGTGAGGCTCGACCGGGCGCAGAGCCTGCTCGTCCAGTCCGACGCGCCGATCGTGGAGATCGCTGTCGCCTGCGGCTTCGTCTCCGCCTCACATTTCTCGAAATGCTATCGGGAGCTCTACGGTCGCTCACCCCAGCAGGAGCGGCTCGGCCGCGAGCCGGCGCCAGCCTGAGGCCTCAGGCTCTTGCGGGACGCCCCCGCCGTCGCACATCGGGGGACCCGTCACTGCGTCAGCGTGAATACCTTCGCCTGGGGCACCCTCGGAACGACGATCCTGACGAGGTGGGTCATATTCCGCCGCAGCCTCGCCGCTCCGATCGTCTCGCGCTCTTCGTCGTCTTCGCGGTGGACGATGAGATGTCCGGGTGCCCCTGCCTCGCTGCTGTCGAAGTGGCGCACGTTGTTCCCGGCCGGCGCAGCCGATATGCTCATTGCGACCACGCGCTCCCGACCCGCCTCGACGCGCGGATAGTACCCCGTCATGAGGTCCGACCGATCGATGAACAGGCACCGCATGTCACGCCTGCTCGTATTGACGTGCGTATGCTCCAGCACCTCGCGCTGGAAGTACACGGCTTCGGTATCGTCCTGGTCCTCCGGCGCGAAGAACTCCAGAAAATAGTCGTCGATCGGAAGCCCCTGATCATCCGCAACAGCCACGATCGCTTGAAGATACTGGTGAAACGCGCTGGCCGGCGGCGCATTGCCCACGAACGTCATGCTCCGTTGGGCCTCACCGTCCGGGCCACCCAGCGCAGCCATGTCCTCCGTGTCCACGGCCCAGTCCTTGCCGATCTGGCGGTACTCCGCCGGCGAGGCGCACCGGAGGGCCTGAAGGATCCGGCGACCGAGTGCCGGCGACGAGTTCGGAGCATCGGTCTGGTCCGAGGGCCTGACGATGGTGGAATGATCCCGGTCCGGCAGGACGGCGAACGGGAACACCGCATCGCCGTTCCGCGGGTGCCAAGGCGTCACTTCTGGGTTCATGCCCCCCGTGAAGTCGATGGTGAGACCGATACAGTTGAGGTTTGCCGCGCATGCTCTCACCGTGCCGTCGGAGCCGTCCTCATTGACGGCGCGGCGCAGGCCGGACGAATAGCCGCGAGAGCCGATAATCACGAACGGCCAGACCTTGTCGCCGCCATAGGGTCCGGTTCCCGCTCCGGCGGGGTCCAGCAGATCGCGGCAGGCGAGGTCCCACTGATAGGGTGAAGCGAGTTCCAGGCCGCGCAGGATTTCGGCGCCGGTCTGGAACCATTTGTCCCAGCCATAGAGCACGCGCCCGACGAGGGACTTGCCCGCGGCCGCGAGCCTCGATCCGAAGTTTGCCGGTGCGAGCATCAAGAGCCGCTTGACCGGGCAGTTCTCGCCGTTCGGGTAGTATCGGGCGAGCCATTCGCGAGCGACCAGTCCACCGGTGCTGTGCACGATCAGGTCGAAAGGCGGTCGCAGTTCCCCGCTCGCGATGCCCCCGGAGATCACGGCGTTCATACGCTTCGCGACGTCCGAAATGCGAACGTCGTCGTCCATCGAGATATAGTCGCCGAGCCAGATCCCGGTCACTTCGAAGCCGTTTCCGTTGAGAAACGCACGCAGGCCGTGGAACGACGTCGAATTGTCGCTCCAGCCGTGAACGATCGCGACCTGCTGCACCATCGCCTTTGTCCGGCATGACTCTCTCGACTGCTCTCATTACGTGAGAGTACAGGCATTTGCAGTTACCAATTGCATCATTTTAGTGAAGGCACGTTATCGAAGGCCCGGATTCCTCATCCGCCCGGCGCGGCACAGTGTCTGCTGCAGTAGCGACCCTTGAATCCCGTGATGACCTTGTTCCAGAAGAGGGCCCAGTTGGACCGAGCCCGTCGGGGCCGGTGCGGGGCAGGTCGATATGGCAATGCGAGGCGAATTCGGTGCGGAGACTCGTCCTCCCGCCTGGCACCTGTTCGTCCCGAAGCTCGTCACGATCCTGCGGCAGGGCTATAGCGCCGCCGATTTCCGCGCTGACTCGATCGCGGGCCTGACCGTCGCGATCGTCGCGCTGCCGCTTGCTATGGCGCTCGCCATCGCCTCCGGCGCGACTCCAGACAAGGGGCTGATCACGGTCGTGGTGGCCGGCCTTCTGATCTCCGCGCTCGGCGGCAGCCGCGTGCAGATCGGCGGCCCGACCGGCGCCTTCGTGGTCGTCGTCTTCAACGTCATCCAGACCCACGGCTACGACGGCCTGGTGCTCGCCACCCTGATGTCCGGCATCATGCTGCTCGTCGCCGGCTTCGCCCGGCTCGGCACCTGGATCAAGTACATCCCCGAGCCGGTGGTGACCGGCTTCACCGCCGGCATCGCCGTCATCATCTTCACCAGCCAGATCAAGGACCTTTTCGGCCTCGACATGGCGCAGGTGCCGGCCGAGTTCCTCGAGAAATGGCCCGCTTTCTGGGAGGCGAGCGGCACGGTCTCGCCGGCGGCACTCGTCGTTTCGTTCGGCGCGCTGGCGCTGATCCTCGCCCTCAGGCGCTACGCGCCGAAATGGCCGGCCTTCCTGCTCGCCGTCACGCTCTCCTCGCTGGCAGTCTGGCTGTTCGCTCTGCCGCTGGACACGATCGGCTCGGTGTTCGGCGGCATTCCGTCGACGCTCCCCGCCCCGCAATTCCCGGAGGTGAGCCTGGAGCGCGTCGCGACCCTGCTACCGAGCGCGTTCACCATCGCCTTCCTGGCGGGCGTGGAAAGTCTGCTCTCCGCCGTCGTCGCCGACGGCATGACCGGCGGGCGCCACCGCTCGAACTGCGAGCTCGTCGCCGAGGGCGTGGCCAACACGGCATCCGCCCTGTTCGGCGGGCTTCCGGCGACCGGCGCGATCGCACGGACGGCGACGAACGTGCGTTCCGGCGCGCGCTCGCCGGTGGCCGGGATCATGCATGCCGTCTTCGTGCTCGCCTTCATGCTGGTGGCGGCGCCGCTCGCCGCCTATGTGC
>JAEZEK010000098.1 GCA_023417735.1 Pseudomonadota bacterium
CGCGCCCGGCGGCCGCGGCACGGCGCAGCAGCGCACGGGCGCGGGCCATGAGCTCACGCGGGCTGTACGGCTTGGTGAGGTAGTCGTCGGCGCCGAGGTCGAAGCCGAGGAGCATGTCCTCCTCAGCGGCGCGCGCCGTGAGGACGAGGATCGGCAGGTCGCGCGTCGCGGCGTCGGCGCGCAGCACCCGGCAGACGTCGAGCGCGTCCGGCCACGGGGCGGAGGCCGGGCCATGACCGGGCACGACGCGCGCGACCGGCAGCGCGGCGAGTTCGTCCACCGCGGAAAGCCAGCCCTTGATGCTGCCGTCGATCGAGGGAACGTGCTGCAGGAACACCAGGTCGCCGGCGAACAGCGTTCCGGTCGTCCTGTCGAGCACGGTGAGATCGTTGTCGGTGTGCGCGGTCGGCCAGGCCCTCAGCTCGACGACGCGGCCGCCGAGGTCGAGATCCGCGCGGTCCTCCACCAGGAGATCGGGCGGGATGATCCGGATCTCGGCCGTGAGATCGGGGCCGAGCAGGGCGGCGTTCGCCTGGAGGTAGTGGTCTCCGCGTGCGGAAAGTGCCCGCGGCAGCTTGGCGTGGCCGACGAAGCGCGGCCGCTCCGCCTCGAAGGCGGCGTTCCCGAAGACGTGGTCCGGATGCACGTGCGTGTTGATCACGTACCGGATCGGCAGGTCGGTGACGCCGCGGATTGCGGCGAAAAGGGCCCGCCCTTGGGCGACGCTGCCGCCGGTGTCGACCACCGCGACGGCCTCGCCGCCGACGATGAAGCCCACATTTGCGATCGCGCCGGCATTGGCCTCCGACATCAGCTCGACCGCGCCGGCGTGGACGAACACGCCCGGCGCGACCGCCGTTACCGAAAGCGGTTCGGCCGACCAGGCGCAGGGCGCCGCGAGCAGGCCCGCGGCGAGCGTTCCTGCCATCCCGAGAAACGCCCGCGAGACCGCCGCAGCCCGGGAAATCGTGCGCGCTGTCGAAGGTCGCATTTGCATGTCATTGCTCGCTTGCCGATTCAAAAGAACCCACCTACACTCATCTTACGGTTATCGACTGCAATGCATTCGTGTTGGGAGCGCGGATGCCGTGATCGAAGGCCTGCGGGAAAAAGATACTCCAAACCCCGCAAGGTCGTGACACGCTGTCGAGGAACCTTCCCACAATGAACGTGCCTGGGCGCGTCGAGGTCGAACGCGATTCGCCCCGGCTATTCGCGACGTAGAAGTCGGATGGGAGGGCCTAATGGGTCGGAAACTACTAACAGCATGTGTGAGTGTGGCGGCGATGCTCGTTGCGGGCGGCGCTGCGACGGCGAATGAACAACTCCAGGAGATGGAGAAGAACGCCAAGAACTGGGTCATGCCGACCGGCAATTACGCCAATTGGCGTTATTCCGAGCTCGACCAGATCAACAAGGACAACGTGAAGGACCTGAAGGTCGCTTGGACCTTCTCGACCGGCGTCCTGCGCGGCCATGAGGGTGGCCCGCTCGTGATCGACGGGACGATGTACGTCCACACGCCTTTCCCGAACATCGTCTACGCACTCGACCTCAACGAGGACGGGGCGATCAAGTGGAAGTACGAGCCGAAGCAGGACCCGAGCGTCATCGGCGTGATGTGCTGCGATACGGTCAATCGCGGCGTCGCCTATGCGCCGGCCGCCGACGGCCAGCCGGCCCTGATCATCCTGCACCAGGCCGACACCAAGGTCGTCGCGCTCAACGCGGAAACCGGCGAAGAGGTCTGGTCGGCGACGAACGGCGATCCCGGCAAGGGCGAGACCGGCACGGCCGCGCCGATGGTGTTCAAGGACAAGGTCCTGATCGGCATTTCCGGCGGCGAGTTCGGCGTGCGCGGGTCGGTGACGGCCTACAACCTGAAGGACGGCAGCCAGGCCTGGCGCGCCTATTCGATGGGCCCGGACAGCGACACGCTGATGGACCCCGAGCAGACGACGCATCTCGGTAAGCCGGTCGGCCCGGATTCCGGAACGGCGACCTGGGAAGGCGACCAGTGGCAGATCGGCGGCGGGACGACGTGGGGCTGGTTCTCCTACGACTCCGAGCTCGATCTGATCTATTACGGCACCGGCAATCCCTCGACCTGGAACCCGGCGCAGCGCCCGGGCGACAATCGCTGGTCGATGACCATCTTCGCCCGCAACCCGGACACGGGCATGGCGAAGTGGGTCTACCAGATGACGCCGCACGACGAGTGGGATTACGACGGCATCAACGAGATGATCCTGTCGGACCTCGAGATGGACGGCCAGACGGTGAAGACGCTGGTCCATTTCGACCGCAACGGCCTCGCCTACACGATGAACCGCGAGAACGGCGATCTGCTGGTGGCCGAGAAGTACGATCCGGTGGTCAACTGGACGACCGGCGTCGACATGGACAAGAACAGCGAGAACTATGGCCGTCCGGCCGTGGTGGCGGAGTACTCGACCGCGCAGAACGGCGAGGACGTGAACACGACCGGCATCTGCCCGGCGGCTCTCGGCACCAAGGACCAGCAGCCGGCGGCGTACTCGCCCAAGACGAAGATGTTCTACGTGCCGACGAACCACGTCTGCATGGACTACGAGCCGTTCCGCGTCAGCTACACGGCCGGGCAGCCCTATGTCGGGGCGACGCTCAGCATGTATCCGGCGCCGAACAGCCATGGCGGCATGGGCAACTTCATCGCCTGGGACGCCACGACCGGCAAGATCGCCTGGTCCATTCCCGAGCAGTTCTCGGTGTGGTCCGGCGCGCTCGCGACGGCCGGCGACGTGGTCTTCTACGGCACGCTCGAGGGCTACCTGAAGGCGGTCGACAACGACGGCAAGGAACTGTTCAAGTTCAAGACCCCGTCGGGCATCATCGGCAACGTCACGACCTACGAGCATGACGGCAAGCAGCAGATCGCGATCCTTTCGGGCATCGGCGGCTGGGCCGGCATCGGCCTCGCGGCGGGCCTGACGGATCCGACCGCCGGCCTCGGCGCGGTGGGCGGCTATGCCGGGCTGTCGCGCTACACGGCGCTCGGCGGTCAGCTGACCGTCTTCGAACTGCCGGATTGATCTGACCGATCAGCCGACATAGCGGGGGCTCGGCACGGAAATTGCTCGTGCCGGGCCCCTTCTTGTTCAGACCATGCGTAATCTCGAGAGAGGAGTATTCATGCTGCTTCGAGGCATGATCCCGACTGCAGTCGCGCTTGCACTCGGCAGCGCTTCATTCGTTTCCGTTGCGGGGGCCCAGGCGCAGGGCACGATGCCTCCTGCCGCGCCGGAGGCTTCCGGCGCTGCCCCGGCTGCAGGCCAGGTCCCACCCGCCGCAGCGGAACAGGCGCCCGCGGCCACCGGCCAGCAGCAGGCGCCGGCAGCGGGGCAGGCG
>JAEZEK010000099.1 GCA_023417735.1 Pseudomonadota bacterium
TCCCGGCGAGCGCCGCGTCGAGCGCATCGTCGGCGAGCGCGGCCGCGCGCCGGACGTAGTCGAGCTCGGCCGCGCTCTTCACCGAGCGCAGGCGCGGCACGAGGTTTGAGGCATCCTCGATCGTGCCGAAGCTCTTCAACGTGTCGTCGACCGCGCGGCCGTTCGCCGCGGTCAGGCCGTGCGTGTCGTACTCGATCCCGATCCGGCAGCCGAGGAGGTCGAGCTCGTCGAGGAGCTCGCGCAGCTGCGCCGCCGGCGAGGCGTTGAGCTGGTCGGTCCACAGCACGATCGATTCGATGAGCGAGGTGTGGCGCGCCTGGCGCAGATCGGCGGATCGGGTGAGCAGCGTCATGTCGCCGTCCCGCTTCAGCACCAGGCACTGGAAGAAGCAGTAGCCGAACGTGTCGTAGCCGGTCAGCCAGTAATGGCTCTCCGGCGCGAACATCAGCAGCGCGTCGAGCTTGCGCGCGGCCATCTCCTCGAGCACCTGCGCCTTGCGCGCCTCGAACTCGCCGCGTTCGAAATGGAGCGCCATGCCTAATGCTCCTTCAGCGCGATGGCGGACAGCTGGCGGCCGTAATCGGGCTCGCCGCGATGGGTCGCGCGCCGGTACGAGAAGAAGCGCTCCTCGTCCGCATAGGTGCAGAGCGCGAGCGTCTCGACCGTGCCCAGTCCGGCCGCGCGCAGCCGCGCGGCGACGTAGCCGAGCAGGTCGAAGCGCGCCCGGCCGCTCCCCCCGTCGGCGCGGAAATAGGCCTCGTTGGCCTCGTCGGCGGCGAGGAAGCGTGCGACGAATTCCGGCCCGACCTCGTAGGCCTCCTGCGAGATCGTCGGTCCGAGCACGGCCACCATGTTGGCGCGGTCGGCGCCGAGCCGCTCCATCGCCTCGACCGTGGCCTCGAGCACGCCGGTGAGCGCGCCCTTCCAGCCGGCATGGGCGGCGCCGATCACGCCGGCCCGGCCGTCCGCGAAGAGGATCGGCCCGCAATCGGCCGTGCCGACGCCGATCGCGATCCCCGGCCGGTTCGTCACGACGGCGTCGGCCTTCGGCCCGAGCCCCGGTCCCCAGGGCTCGTCCACGACGACGGCCTCGGCGCTGTGGATCTGGTAGGGCGTGGCGAGCCGGTCCGGCGCGACGTCGAGCGCCGCGGCGGCGCGGGACCGGTTCTCCAGCACCGCCTGCCGGTCGTCCTGCGACCCGAGGCCGGTGTTCATGGCGCCGTAGAGGCCGGTCGACACCCCGCCCTGCCGGGTGAAGAAGCGGTGCGCGACCCCGGAGGCCGGATCGAGGCCCGGCGCGGCGACGCCGAGCGGCTGGTGCTCTGATTTCATGCGCGGACGTTGCCGCCGCCCCGCCGCCAAGTCAAATGGGTTGGCCGAAGGGCGGCGGCGCCACGCCGTGCGGCGTCACCGCCATGACCTTGAAGAGCTCGCCCATCGCATCCGCTCCGGCGAGGCGTTCGACCGCCGCCCGGATGGCCTCGCGCGCGGCCTCGTCCTGCGCGGCGCCGAGCTGTCCGGCGCGCTCCAGCAGCCCGAGGTCGAGCAGGAACCGGCCCTGCGTGACCGGGCCGTGGAAGGCAGCGCCGCCGGCCTGCGCCGCCGCTGCGAGCGCCTGGAAATCGACATGGGCCGTCAGGTCGGCATCGCCCGGCGCGTCCAGCGGGTCGGCATAGGCATGGCTGCGGACGGCCTGCAGCGTGTCGCCCGGCGCGGTCGCCGCGTGACCGTAGTCGACGACGAGCGCGGCACTGCCATGCCGTGCGATCCGCTCCGCGACGGCCTGCATCACGGCGGTTGCCGCGGGACTGAATTCCAGGATCGCGCCGTCGGGTGCGGCGAGCGGCGTCTCGATCGTGCCCGGCCCGATCCCGAAGGCGAGGCGGCCGGCTTCGTCCAGGCCGACCATCCGCTCGCGCCACGCCTCGCGCTCGCGCACGAACTGCCGGATCGGGAGCGCATCGAAGAACTCGTTCGCGACGAGAAGCGTCGGGCCCTCCGGCACGGCTTCGAGGCGGTCGTGCCAGGCGATGCGGCCGGCATGCCCGGAGAGGGTCTCGCGCTGGCGCGCGCCCAGAACAGGGCTGGTCTCGACCAGGTGCACGGGCGCTGCCGCGAGGCCGGGCACCCTGGCGAAGACGCGCAGGATGTCGGCCGTGAGCGTGCCGCGCCCCGGGCCGAGCTCGACGAGCCGGACGGCGGCGGGCGCGCCGGCGAGGCGCCACGTGTGGGCGAGCCATGCGCCGACGATCTCGCCGAAGAGCTGGCTGATCTCCGGCGCCGTCGTGAAATCGCCGGCCGCGCCGAGCGGATCGCGCGTGGCGTAGTAGCCGTGCGCGGGATCGCCGAGGCAGATCGCCATGTAGTCGGCGACCGTGATCGGCCCGTTCGCCCGGATCAGGCGCGTGAGCTTGGCGGCGAGCGGCGTCCCGGTCACGCCGCGCGCGGGCGCCGTAGCGCCCAGACCGCTGCGCCGAGGCCGACCAGCATCATCGGGATCGAGAGCAGCATGCCCATGGTGAAGAAGCCGGTGATGAAGCCGAGCTGCGGGTCCGGCTCGCGGAAGAACTCCACGAAGGTGCGGGCGAGCCCGTAGAGCCCGACGAAGGCGGCGCCCGTCAGGCCGGGCCGTTCGAGGCCGCGGCACCAATGGGTGATGATGCGAAGGGCGAGGAACAGGACGACGCCTTCGAGCGCGGCCTCGTAGAGCTGACGCGGATGCCGTGGCTCCGGCCCGGCGCCGGGGAAGACGACCGCCCACGGCACGTCGGTCGGCCGGCCCCACAGCTCGGCGTTGATGAAGTTCGCGATCCGCCCGAAGAACAGGCCGAAGGGCGTGGCCGCCGCAGCGACGTCGAGGAGCGACAGGATCGGGATGCCGCGCCGCGAGGCGAAGACGACGATGGCGAGGATGGTGCCGAGCATGCCGCCGTGGAAGGACATCCCGCCCTCCCACAGGCGGAAGAAGCCGAGCGGATCGTCGAGATAATGGCCGGGTTGGTAGAAGATCGCGTAGCCGAGCCGCCCGCCGAGGATGATCCCGAGCGTCACCCAGAGCAGCAGGTCGTCGATGTCGGCCGGCGTCATCGGTGCGGGGCGCCCGCCCCACAGGCGCGGCGACGCCACGAGGCGGCGCGCGTAGTGCCAGCCGAGCAGGATGCCGGCGAGATAGGCGAGGCCGTACCAGCGGACGGCGAGGGGGCCGATCTGGACGGCGATCGGGTCGATGTCTGGAAAGGGCATTCGGCTCCGTCGGGCTCTGGACGCGGCGGACCATGCGTCCCGGGCCGGAAGGGCGTCAAGGCGCGCCCTTGTCTCGGCCCCGCGGCGACTTTATCTAGGCACGGGGCGGAAACCGTCTCGCCGGCGCCACAAAGCCCTGTCTTTGTCGATCGGGCTCGATGGGCGTCCACCCGGCGGCAGGTCCGGCGCCGAGTGACGGCAGCCTGCGGGAGAGTAGCATGACCCAGTCCTCCAGCCGCATCCTGGATGAATTCGCCAAGCTGATGACCGATGCGGCCGGCGTCGCCCAGGGCGTGCGCCGGGAGGTCGAGACGGCAGTCCGCCATCAGGCCGAGCGCTTCCTGAACGACATGGACCTCGTTCAGCGCGAGGATTTCGAGGCCGTCCGGGAGATGGCGTCCCGCGCGCGTGCCGACGCCGACACGCTGCGTGACCGCGTCGGCACGCTCGAGGAGCGGCTCGCGAAGCTCGAGGCGACGGCCGGCGGAGGGTCTCACACCCCGGGCGCGCGCTCCCGTACTCGCAAGCCCGGCGCGGGCGAGGCGGCGTCCGAGGCGGGCACCGACATCTGAGCTTTTCCGCGGGATAACTACCCGCCCACCATCCAGAGAGTGCCATCCCTGCCGCAGCGTGTTTCTATAGTCCGGAACGAAGAGAGATTCGCGCTGTCATTCGTTCGTCACGCGGGGTCAACAGGCTTGGGTCAATCGACGGCACCAATAGCCGAATCGGCCGGGAAGGCCGGACCCGACCCGTTCCGCGTCCCTTCCTCACAACTCAGCGAGGACATTCCATGAGTCTCATCGACATCGACATGTCCACGGCCAACAATCCCGTCGATCTGGTCGAGCAGATCGCCTCGTCGCACGACTGGGCCTTCGACCGCTCCGGCGAGGACGAGATCACGATCTCGGTGGCCGGCAGCTGGTGCGACTACAACATCTCTCTTTCGTGGATGGGCGAGCTGGAGGCCCTGCACCTCGCCTGCGCGTTCGACTTCAAGGTCGCGGAGCGCCGCAAGACGGAGGTCATGCGGCTGCTCGCGCTCGTGAACGAGCAGCTCTGGATCGGCCATTTCGACCTGTGGCAGGCGGAGGGCGTGGTCATGTACCGCAACGGCCTGCTGCTGACCGAAGGCCTGGAAGCGGGCTCCGGGCAGCTCGAGGCGATGCTGAACGCCGCCGTCGACGCCTGCGAGCGCTACTACCAGGCCTTCCAGTTCGTGATCTGGGCCGGCAAGACGCCGGAGGAGGCGCTCGGCGCGGTGCTCTTCGAGACGCTCGGGGAGGCCTGATGCTGGAACGGGCTGCGCCGCTCCTGCTCGTCGGGGCGGGCAAGATGGGCGGCGCGATGCTCGACCGCTGGCTGGCGCTCGGGCTTCCCGGCCCGGCCGTCACGATCGTCGACCCCTATCTGGACGACGCCCGGCGCGCAGAGCTCGCGGGGCGGGGCGTCCGGTTCGCCGCTGAGGCGGAGGACGGGATGGCGCCCGCCGTCCTCGTCCTCGCCGTCAAGCCGCAGTCGATGGCGGACCTGCTGCCGAAGGTGGCGCCGGCAACAGGGCCGGCGACGATCGTCGTCTCGATCGCGGCCGGCACAAGCCTGGGCACGATCGCCGCCGCCTTTCCCGCCGGGCAGCCGGTCGTCCGGGTGATGCCGAACACGCCTGCGCAGGTCGGCGCCGGCATGAGCGCGGCCTTCGCGAACGCCGGCGTTGACGAGGCGGGGCGTGCCACGGTCGGCGCGCTGCTCGGGGCCGTCGGCGACGTGGCATGGCTGGAGGACGAGGGCCACCTCGACGCCGTGACGGCGGTCTCCGGATCCGGCCCGGCCTACGTGTTCCTGCTCGCCGAATGCCTCGCCGCCGCGGGGCGCGAGGCGGGGCTTCCCGGCGATCTCGCCGAACGGCTCGCGCGCCAGACGGTGATCGGCGGCGGTGCGCTGCTCGCCGAGAGCCCGCTTCCCGCCGGCCGGCTGCGCGAGAACGTCACCTCGCCGAACGGAACGACCGCCGCGGCGCTCGCCGTCCTCATGGCGCCCGACGGCCTGCAGCCGCGCCTGACGCGGGCCGTGGCGGCCGCCAAGGCGCGGTCGATCGAGCTCGGCTGAAGGCGCCCGTCGGCATCGGTTGACGGTTCCGCATCGCTCCTGCTCTAACCCCGGCAGCACGCAACGGAGGCGTTCATGGCCACTGCGAAGGTCCGGCAACGGATCAGGGACGCGCTGCTCTCGCTCGCCGCCGAGCGCGGCTGGGAGGAAGCGGGCCTCGAGGCGATCGCCGAGCGTGCGGCGGTCGGCCTGCCGGCGCTGCGTTCCGCCTATGACGGGCGGCTGGCGATCCTCGACGATTTCGTCCGCACCGTCGACGAGCAGGTGCTGGCGGCGCGCGACCCAGACCTTTCCGCAGAGGCCCCGCGCGAGCGCCTCTTCGACGTCCTCTTCAGCCGCATCGAGGCGCTGCTGCCACACCGTCCCGCGCTGCGCAGCCTCGCTGCCG
Source organism: Pseudomonadota bacterium (assembly GCA_023417735.1). GTDB lineage: Bacteria > Pseudomonadota > Alphaproteobacteria > Rhizobiales > Afifellaceae > Propylenella. The sequence continues at coordinate 5,741 of JAEZEK010000099.1, forward strand.
CGGCGCTCAGGGATCCCCTCCTGGCGCTCGAGCTCAACCGCATGACGGTGCGCTCGATGGCGTGGATGATGATTGCGGCGGGCCTGCCCGCGGCAGGGCTGCGCGGCACCGCGCGCGCGCAGGGGCTGGCGCTCGTCTGGGCGCAGGTGATGCGGGTCTTCCTCGACGACGAGGATGCCGGGCTAGCCCGCACGATGGCCGAGCTCGACCGGCGGCTGCGGCAGGGCGAGCGCGCGGTGATCCGCCTCGACCGGCTCGGGCGGCTGTTCCGCGGCGACCGGCGAGAGCGCGCGCCGCGTGCCGAAGACCCCGACATCGCCGAAGGTCATCCTTCATGAGCGGCGAGCGGGCGCCGGCCATCTCGTTCGCCGATTTCCTGAAGGTGGACGTGCGGGTCGGGCGCGTGGTCGAGGCCGCGCCGTTCCCGGAGGCGCGCAAGCCGGCCTACCGGCTGGTCATCGATTTCGGCGCCGAGATCGGGCTGAAGAAGTCGTCGGCGCAGATCACCCGGCACTACCGCGCCGAAGAGCTGGTCGGCCGGCTCGTGCTGGCGGTCGTGAACTTTCCGCCGCGCCAGATCGGGCCGATGATGTCGGAGGTGCTGACGCTCGGCGTCCCCGATGCCGACGGCGAGGTGGTGCTGATCGCGCCGGACGAGGACGTCCCGATCGGAGGCCGCCTGTTCTAGGCGGGGATCCGCAGCGTCGCCCTGAGGCCGCCGAGCGGGCTGTCGTCGAGCGTGACGTCGCCGCCGTGGCTCCGCGCCACGTCGCGCGCGATGGTCAGCCCGAGCCCCGTGCCGCCCGCGTCGACGTTGCGCCCCTTGTCGAGGCGGAAGAAGGGCCGGAACACGGTCTCCCGGTGCTCCTCGGGGATGCCGGGGCCGTCGTCGTCCACCGTGACGGTCAGCCAGCCGGCCTCGTGCCGCGCTTCGACGGCGACGCGGTGCGCATGCTTGCCGGCATTGCCGACGAGATTGGCCAGGCAGCGCCGGAAGGCGACGGCGCGCACCAGGATCGTCGGCTCGCCGGCGAACGAGACCTCGACCTCGTCACCGCCCCGGCGCGCGGCTTCGCCGACCGCCTCGAGCTCGGCGGGCAGGTCGAGCGGCACGGTCGCCTCGCCGGCATCGCCCTTCGCGAAGGCGAGGTAATCCTCCAGCATCCGGCTCATCTCGTCGACGTCGCTGCGGAGCGCCTCCGTCTCGGGGCCGTCCTCGAGCATGGCGAGCTCCAGCTTGAAGCGGGTCAGGATGGTCCGCAGATCGTGGCTGACGCCGGAAAGCATGGCCGTGCGCTGCTCGACATGCCGCTCGATGCGGTCGCGCATGTCGATGAAGGCCTGGCTCGCCTGCCGCACCTCGCGCGCGCCGCGCGGCCGGAACTCGCCGACGGACCGGCCGCGGCCGAACGCTTCCGCCGCCTGCGCCAGGCGCTGGATGGGCTTGATCTGGTTGCGCAGGAACAGGAGCGCGATCGCGATCAGCACGAGCGACGTCACGACCATCCAGACGAGGAAGATGTGGGAGTTCGAGGCGTAGGCCTGATGGCGGGGCGCGAAGACGCGCAGGATGTGGCTGTCGAGCTGGATCCGGATCTCCACCATGTCGGAATTCCCGACCGTGTCGATCCAGAACGGACGGCTGATCCGGTTCGTGATCTCGTTGGAGAGCGCCCGGTCGAGCAGCGAGAAGAACGGCTTCGGCGCCGTCGGGGGCAGCGGCCCGGGCGGCAGCACTGACACCGTGAGGCCGAACGTGTTCGCGGCCAGCGCCGTGACGGTGGAGAACCTCGGATCCTGGGGGTAGTCCTCGATGACCTGGATGATCGCGGCGATGTCGCGCGTCACCGCCGCGGAGAGGCGCCGCGTCACGGTCTGCCAGTGCCGCTCCATGAAGATGTAGGCGACGACCGACTGCAGGATGACGATCGGCATCACGACGATGAGGATGGAGCGGGCGAAGAGGCCCTTGGGCAGCCGCGTCGAGAGCCGGCCGGCCACCTTCGCCAGGGGGCGCCAGGCGGCGCGGAGCCAGACGCCCGTGCGCCCCAGGACGCGGGCGGCGCGGTTCACCAGCTCGCGCAGGCGCGGGCGGGTTGCTTCATTCGACGAGGAGTCGATAGCCAATGCCGCGCACCGTCTGCAGGTGGACCGGGTTGGAGGGATCGCTCTCGATCTTCCGTCGCAGCCGGTTGATCTGGACGTCGACCGTCCGCTCGCCGCCGCCATTGGTGCCGGACAGGAGCTCGTGGCGGCGCACGGTGTCGCCCATGCGCGCGGCGAGCAGCCGGAGCATCTCGCGCTCGCGCTCGGTGATGCGGACGGCCTCGCCGCCGCGCCTGAGCTCGCCGCGGCCGAGATGGAAGAGGAACGATCCGAAGCGGACCTCCTCGACATCCGGCTGAGGCGGCACGGCGCCCCGCCGGAGGATGTTGTTGATCCGCAGCAGCAGCTCGCGCGGCTCGAACGGCTTGGCGAGGTAGTCGTCCGCGCCCGTCTCCAGGCCCTCGATCCGGTCGTCAGGCTCCGATCGCGCGGTGAGCATGAGGACCGGGACGTCCGAGCTCTCGCGCAGCGAGCGGGTCAGCTCGACCCCGGACTCGCCCGGCATCATCCAGTCGACCACGAGGAGGTCGAAGGCGAGGTGGGCCATGTGGCGCCGCGCCTCCGCCGCCGAGGCCGCCGCGGTGACGCGGAAGCCGCTGCCGCCTAGGAACTTCGAGAGGAGCGTGCGGATGCGGTTGTCGTCGTCGACGACCAGCAGATGGGCCGCGTCGTCCGCCGGGTTCACCGCGTTCCGGTTCATGCCGCTCGCTCAGGCCTTTCCGTTGGTGCGGGTCAGCGCGGCGGCGCGCGGGCGGCCGCTCGCATCGACCATGCCGAACAGGAACTGCGCCACGCTCGCGCGGGCGCCCGCGGGCAGGCCGGCGAGGGCGGCCCGGATCCGCCGCGATTGCGGCTCCGCCAGGCGCCGCGCGAGAACCTGCCCGGAATCCGTGGCGAAGAGGAGGCGCTGGCGGCGGTCCTCGGAGCCGGTGCGCTGTTCGATGAAGCCGCCGTCGATCAGCTGCTTCAGCACGCGCCCGAGGCTCTGCTTCGTGATCTTCAGGATCTCCAGGAGATCGGCCACCGTCAGGCCAGGATTGCGCGACACGAAATGGAGCACCCGGTGATGCGCCCGCCCGAAGCCGTATTGGGTGAGGATGGCGTCGGGGTCGGACGTGAAATCCCGATAGGCGAAGAACAGCAGCTCGATGAGATCGATGGGCTGTTCGCCGGCCATTTCCGGCGTGGCGCCGTTCGTTCGCGGCGCCGGCCGGACCGTGCCAGTTACGTCAGTCATGTTGACACATTTCGCCCGGCTGGCTAGCTAAAGCAAGTCTCGCGCCGTATGTCATGAGGGCGTGATCCTCTCTTCGGCAGTTTGCGCGAAAAGCCCAAGCCTGCGCAATCGGCGGCGGCGAGACGGTCGCGGCACCCGACCGCCCATTCTGAGGAGACGGCAATGGCCGGCGTTCCCTTCGACAGCATGACAGGAAAGATCTGGTACAACGGCGATCTCGTCGACTGGGCGGACGCCAAGGTCCACGTGCTGACGCACGGGCTGCATTACGGCAGCTCCGTATTCGAGGGCGAGCGCGCCTATGGCGGCGCCATCTTCAAGAGCCGCGAGCACAGCCAGCGCCTGCTGGAATCCGCGCGCCTCCTCGATTTCGAGATCCCCTACACGGGCGAGGAGATCGATGCCGCGAAGAAGGCGGTGCTCGACGCCAACGGCTTCAAGGATGCCTACATCCGCCCCGTCGCCTGGCGCGGCAGCGAGATGATGGGCGTCTCGGCCCAGGCCAACCGCATTAACCTGGCGATCGCCGCCTGGGAATGGCCGTCCTATTTCGATCCGGCGCAGCGGCTGAAGGGCATCCGGCTCGACATCGCCGAGTACCGCCGGCCGGATCCGCGCACGGCGCCCTCGCGGTCGAAGGCGGCCGGCCTCTACATGATCTGCACGATCTCCAAGCACCAGGCCGAGCGGAAGGGCTATGCCGACGCGCTCATGCTGGACTGGGAGGGGCGGGTCGCGGAGTGCACGGGCGCGAACGTCTTCTTCACGAAGAACGGCGTGATCCATACCCCGATCGCGGACTGCTTCCTGGACGGCATCACCCGGCGGACCGTGATCGACCTGGCGCGGGCGCGCGGCATCGAGGTGGTGGAGCGCCGGATCATGCCGGACGAGCTCGGCGATTTCGAGGAATGCTTCATCACCGGGACCGCAGCCGAGGTGACCCCGGTCGGCGAGATCGGGCCGTACCGGTTCACGCCCGGGCCGATCTGCACGGCGATGTTCGAGGACTACATGGCCGCCGTGCAGCCGAAGGCGGAGCGCAAGTCGGCGGCCGCCTGAGCCGCCGGCGCGGGCAGGGCGGCGGGCGCCGCTCGCCGCCTGCATCGCCGCGCTCGCATTCGAAGCAGCGCGCTTCCCCGCGCGCAGTCGTTATTGCGACACTCGCATTCGAAGCACCACGCTTCCCCACCCATTGTCGTCATCGCCGGTCTTGATCCGGCGATCCACCGCGGCGCCGCCGCCCGCCCTGGGCCGCTGGATGCCCGGGTCGAGCCCGGGCATGACGACAGTGGAGAGGGCATGGCGAAGGGAGGAAGCGAGGTGTTGGGATCGCACCACCTTCTCCGGCGTCATCGCCGGACTTGATCTGGCCCCTCTGCGGCACGCGCCCAGCGCCCTGCCGCGGCGTCGTCGCTCGCCTTGGCGGCGACCCAGCCGCCCGGCCCGGCGTCCCGGCGGTGCTCCTTCTTCCAGAACGGTGCGCTGGTCTTCAGGAAATCCATCAGGAACGACGCGGCCTCGAAGGCCGCCTCGCGGTGTGCCGAGGCTGCCAGCACCAGCACGATCGGTTCGCCCGGCGCGATCCGGCCGTGGCGATGGATGACGGTCAGCCCCTCCAGCGGCCAGCGCTCGGCTGCCTGGCGCGCGATCGCCTCGATGGCGTGCTCGGCCATGCCGGGATAGTGCTCGAGCTCCAGCGCGGCGAGGCTGCCGCCTTCGTCGCGGCAGAGGCCGACGAACGAGACGACCGCACCGATGTCGGTCCGGCCCTCGGTCAGCCGCTCCGCCTCCGCGGCGGCATCGAAAGGAGCGGCCTGCACGCCGATCCTCGGGCTCCAGGGCTTCATGGCCCGGGCTCAGCCGCCCGTCATGGGCGGGAAGAAGGCCACCTCGCGCGCGCCGGCAAGGGGCGCCTCGTGATCGGCATGCTCGAGGTCGAGCGCGGCGCGGATGACCTGCGGTTCGGCGAACGCGGCGGCGTAGCCCTCGTCGCGGGCGGCGAGCCAGCCGATCAGGTCGCCGACCTTCGTCACGCCCTCCGGCAGCTCGACGGTCTCCTCGGCACGGCCGATCCGTTCGCGCACCCAGGCGAAATAGCGGATGAGCATTGCCCTACTCCTTCACGATGTGGCGCAGCCCGGCACGGAAATAATCGTACCCCGTATAGAGCGTGACGATCGCGGCCGCCCAGAAGAAGGTGAGGCCGATGTCGATGATCAGGCCGCTCTGCGCCCCCTGCACGGCCGGCGCGACGAGGAGGGCGGCGATCGCCACCAGCTGCATCGCCGTCTTCCATTTGGCGAGCCGGGTGACCGGCACGCTGACGCGGAGCTCGGCCAGGAACTCGCGCAGGCCGGACACGAAGATCTCCCGCATCAGCACGATGATCGCCGCCCAGATCGACCAGCCGGCGAGCATCCCGTTCGCCACCAGGACGAGGATCGAGACCGCCACCAGCAGCTTGTCCGCGATCGGGTCGAGCATCCGGCCGAGCACGGATTGCTGCTCCCAGGCGCGGGCGAGATAGCCGTCGACATAGTCGGTGATGCTCGCGGCGGCGAACAGCGCGAAGGCGAGCCAATGGCCGATGTCGCCCTCGATGAAGAAGGTCGCTCCCACGAGCGGAGCGGCCGCGATCCGGCCGTAGGTGAGCAGGTTCGGCACGGAGAGGGCGTGCATTCGGATTGGCCGCACGTGACCGCTCCGATCCATCGGCACCGTCATGTCTGCACCATCATCATCAGGACCCAAGGCGGTCAAGCCCCGCCGATAGCGCATCAGCGTGACCGTCGCATGTCGCGGCGCCCGCGCGCCGCCCCGGACCCGCCGTCGCGAGCGCCTTCATTTCGGTGCCCCTTCGTTGAAATGGTCGTAGATCGCCTCGGCCACCGACTGCGATATGCCCTTCACCGCCATCAGGTCCGGGATCCCGGCGCGGCTGACCGCCTTGGCGGTGCCGAAATGCTGGAGGAGGGCGCGCTTGCGGGTCGGGCCGATGCCGGCGATCTCGTCGAGCGGGTTCGCGCCCATCGCCTTGGCGCGGCGCGCCCGGTGCGAGCCGATGGCGAATCGGTGCGCCTCGTCGCGGAGCCGCTGCACGAAGTAGAGCACGGGATCGCGGTGGGGCAGCATGAACGGCTCGCGGCCGGGCATGTGGAAGGTCTCGCGGCCGGCCTCGCGGTCGCGGCCCTTGGCGATCGAGACGATCGGCTGGCCCTCGAGCCCCAGTTCGCGGAGCACCTCGATCGCGGCGGAGAGCTGGCCCTTGCCGCCGTCGATCATCACGAGGTCCGGCCAGGCCGCGTCGGCGGCGTCCGCGCCCTCGCCGGGCCGCGGGCCGCTCTCCTTGACGAGCCGTGCGAACCGGCGGCGCAGCACCTCGCGCATCATGCCGAAGTCGTCACCGGGCACGAGCTCGGCCGAGCGGATGTTGAACTTCCGGTAGCTCGACTTCTGGAAGCCCTCCGGTCCGGCGACGATCATGGCGCCGACGGCATGGGCGCCCATGATGTGGCTGTTGTCGTAGACCTCGACGCGACGCGGCGGCCGCTCCAGGCCGAACACCTGCGCGAGGCCCGCGAGCAGCCGTTCCTGGCTGGAGGTTTCCGCCAGCTTGCGCCCGAGGGCCTCGCGGGCGTTCGTGAGCGCATGCTCGACGAGCCGCACCTTCTCGCCGCGGCGGGGCACGTGGATCTCGACGCGCCGCCCGGCACGCTCGCAGAGCGCCGTTGCGAGGAGCTCCCGCTCCTCGAACTCGGTCGAGGCGAGGATCAGGCGCGGCACCGGCTTGTCGTCGTAGAACTGCGCGATGAAGGCCTGGAGCACCTCGCCCGCTTCCATGCTCTTGTCGGCGCGGGGGAAATAGGCCCGGTTGCCCCAGTTCTGCCCGGTCCGGAAGAAGAAGACCTGGACGCAGGTCATGCCGCCGTCCTGGTGCGCGGCGAAGACGTCGGCCTCCTCGATCCCGCGCGGGTTGATCTCCTGATGCGCCTCGATGTGGGAGAGCGCGGCGAGCCGGTCCCGGCAGATCGCCGCGGCCTCGAAGTCGAGATCGTCGGCCGCCCGGTTCATCTGCTCGGCCAGATGCGTGCGCACCGCATTGCTCGACCCGGACAGGAAGGCCTTCGCCTCGGCCACCAGCGCCTGGTAGTCGGCGATGGCGATCTCGCCGGTGCAGGGCGCGGCGCAGCGCTTGATCTGGTGGAGCAGGCAGGGGCGCGTCCGGCTCTCGTAGACCGAATCGGAGCAGGTGCGGATCAGGAACGCCTTCTGCAGCGCGTTGATCGTGCGGCCGACCGCCCCGGCGGAGGCGAACGGGCCGAAATAGTCGCCCTTCTGCCGGCGCGCGCCGCGGTGCTTGAGGATCGCCGGCGCCTCGTGGTCGCCCGTGATGAGGATGTAGGGGAACGACTTGTCGTCGCGCAGCAGCACGTTGAAGCGCGGCCGCAGGCGCTTGATGAGGTTCGCCTCGAGGAGCAGCGCCTCCGTCTCGGTGCGGGTCCGGACGAAGTCCATGGTCGCCGTGGCGGCGATCATGCCGGCGATCCGGCCGTTCTGGCCGGCGATGCGCGTGTAGTTCTGGACGCGCTTCTTGAGGCTGCGAGCCTTGCCGACATAGAGCACGTCGCCCTTGGCGCTGATCATGCGATAGACGCCGGGCGCGTTCGGCAGCGTCCGCACCGCCGCGGCGATGACCTGCGGACCGGGCGCAGGCGAAGCCTCCGCTGTCTCCCAGGCGAGATCGCCCCGGGCCGGTGTCGTCTGCTCGGTCGTGTCGGCGTGGGTTTCCATGTCAGCCGTGCGGACCGCGCCGAACCTTCGCGCGCGGCGGCTCTCGAGCCTCAACAATGGCGGGCGATTCGCAAGGCGCCGCGGGG
>JAEZEK010000331.1 GCA_023417735.1 Pseudomonadota bacterium
TCAGGCCGTCGCGGCTCTCCGTCACCGAGATCGAGACGCTGATCCGCGACCCCTACGCGATCTACGCCCGGCATGTCCTGCGGCTTCGGCCGTTCGAGCCGATCGCGAAGGAACTCGACGCGGCCGAGCGCGGCACGGTCGTCCATGCCATCCTGGAACGCTTCGTGAAGGAGCGGCCCGCCGGCCCGTTCGACGGCGTTGCCGAGGCACGGCTCGGCACGATCGCCGACGCGGTCTTTGCGGAGTACCGCGACTATCCCGAGGTCGCGACGGTGTGGCGGCCGCGCTTCGAGCGGATCGCGCGATGGTTTCTCACGACCGAAGCCGGGCGGACTGACGTCGCCGAGCGGATCGTGGAATCCTCCGCCCGCCTCGACCTGGGGGACGGTTTCGCGCTGACGGGGCGCGCCGACCGGATCGATCGCCTCGCCGACGGCACCCTCGCCATCATCGACTACAAGACGGGCCAGCCGCCGGGGGCCGACGAAGTGCTTTCGTTGTCGCCGCAATTGCCGCTCGAGGCGATCCTCGTGGAGGCGGGCGCCTTCTCCGGCATTCCGAAGGGCGAGGTGGCCCGTCTCGAGTACTACCGCCTGGCCGGCCACCGCGACGGGCCGGAAATCTGCGAGCGTGGCACGCGTAAGGCTCGCGGCGACAGACCGGAGGTGACGCTGCGCGAGACGATCGCCACCACGGAAGCCCGGCTGCGCGAGCTGATCGCCGCCTTCGGGTCACCCGACACGCCTTACCTCTCGCGGAAGATCCCGAAGCTCGGCCGCCAGTTCGGCGGCGATTACGACCACCTCGCCCGGATTGCCGAATGGGCGCTGGAGAGCGCCGATGACTGAGGCAGACGACACGCTCGCGAGGACCCAGAACCGCCAGCGCCTCGCGTCCGACCCGCGCGGCTCGGCGTGGGTCGTCGCAAATGCCGGCTCCGGCAAGACGCATGTGCTGACACTCCGCGTCATCCGGCTGCTGCTGGCCGGAGCGGACCCCGCGACGATCCTCTGCCTGACCTTCACGCGCACTGCGGCGGCGGAGATGTCGCGGCGGGTCTTCGGCACGCTCGGCAAGTGGGCGACGCTCCCGGATACGGATCTCGCCCGAGCCATCAGCGACCTGGAGGGACGCGCGCCGGGACCGGACGATCTCAAGTGCGCACGGCGGCTCTTCGCCCAGGCGCTCGAGACGCCGGGCGGCTTGAAGATCCAGACCATCCACGCCTTCTGCGAGCGGCTCCTTCACCAGTTCCCGCTCGAGGCGAACGTTCCGGCGCAGTTCGAGATCCTCGACGACACCGCGTCCGCGGCGCTGCTCTTCGAGGCGCAGCAGGCCGTCATGTCACGCGCCCAGGACGGGGATGCGCGCCTGTCGGGCGCATTGCGGAAGCTGGCGGAGAGCGCCGGCGACCAGGAGATCGCCAAGGCCGTCTCCGCCGTCATCGCCTGCCGCAGCGAGATCCAGCGCTGGATCGCCAATGCGGCGATCGCCGGTGAAACCGGAGGGATAGAGGACGCGCTCCTCGACCTCCGGCAGCGCCTCGGCCTCGCGCCCGAGGATACGGAGGAAAGCCTCTGCCGCGCCATCTGCGAGGCGGCGGACTGGGCCCATGCCGATTGCAGCGAGCTGGTCAGGACGCTTGCGGAAGCGAGCCACGGCTACGACAGGCGCGCCGCCGGGGACCTCGCCCGCATCCTCGGCGCGGACGGACCGATCGCCGAGGCGGCGGCCCGGTTCGAGTTCTTCTTGCGTTGGAACAAGGAGCAGGAGGACTGGCGGTGCTACAGCCTGTCCCATCGCTTCGGATCGGCCTTCAGGAAGGCCGTGCCGGGGCTCGACGGGCGGCTCGAGGCCGAGGCTGACCGGCTCATCCCGCTCGCCCGCCGGCTCGCCGCGGCGCGCACCTTCGAGGCGACGGAGGCGCTGCTGCGGGTCGGCGACGCCATCCTCGGCCATTACCGCGCGGCGAAGAACCGGCTCGGCTTCCTCGACTACGACGACCTCATCGTGCGGACGCGCAACCTCCTTTCGCGTGCCGATGCCGCCGAATGGGTGCTCTACAAGCTCGACGCCCGGATCCGCCACATCCTGGTCGACGAGGCCCAGGACACGAGCCCGGCGCAGTGGGAGATCGTGAAGTCGCTCGCCGGCGACTTCTTCAGCGGCGCCGGCGCGGTCGCGACCTTGCGCTCCATCTTCGCCGTGGGCGACGACAAGCAGTCGATCTTCGGCTTCCAGGGCGCCGCGCCGCGCATGCTCTCGGAAATGGAGCGGCACTTCCAGGATGCCGCGAAAGGCATCGGCCATCCGTTCGCCCATGCGCCGCTCTTCCTGTCCTTCCGCTCGACGAGCGAGATCCTCGACGCCGTGGACAAGGTCTTCGCGGGCGAGCTCGAGGCGAGCGTTACCACCGCCTACGTCGCCCATTCCGCGCGCCGGCTGGACGAGCCCGGCGAGGTCATCCTGTGGCCGCGCTTCCTGAAAGCCGACGCGCCCGAGCCGGAGGACTGGACGACCCCGCTCGACGCGCCGACGCAAGCCGAGGCGGCGCTCGCCGATGCCATCGCGGCCGAGGTGCAGGCGCTGCTCGGCGGACAGCCGCTCCGGTCGGGCAAGCGGGTGAAGCCCGGCGAGATCCTGATCCTCACCCGCAAGCGCGACGCCTTCGTGACCGCCATCAACCGCGCGCTCAAGGCTCGTTCGATTCCGGCAGCCGGCGCCGACCGCGTCGCCGTCGCCACCCACATCGCGGCGCTCGACCTGCTCGCCCTCGCCGACGTCATGCTCCTGCCGGAGGACGACCTCCAGCTCGCGAGCGTGCTGAAGAGCCCGCTCATCGGCCTCGACGAGGAGGAGCTCCTGGCCGTTGCGGCGGAGCGCGGCGGCAAGAGTCTCTGGCAGGCGCTCCGCGACAGCGGCAGCGAGCGCCACCATCTCGCCTACGAGCGGCTCGCCGGCTGGCGCGCCATGGCCGACCAGGTGCCGCCGTTTCGCTTCTTCGCCACCGTCCTCGGCCCCGACGGGGCCCGCCGCGACTTCCGCCGGCGGCTCGGGGCCGAGGCCGACGACGTGCTCGACGCGCTGCTCGGCGAGGCGCTCGCCTACGAGGCGTCCGAGCCGCCTTCGCTCCAGGGCTTCGTCGCCTTCATGCGCGCCGGCTCCGGCGACCTCCGGCGCGAGCTCGACGACACCGCGGGCGGGGTGCGGGTGATGACCGTCCATGGCGCCAAGGGTCTGGAAGCCGACGTCGTGTTCCTCGTCGACACCGGCAGCCGGATCACGCATCCGAGCCACAGGAGCGCACTCGTTCCCATCGGGAGCCGCGAGGAACCGGCATTCTTCTGGCGCCGGCGCGCCGAGGAGGCGCCGGCGGCGCAGCACCGCGCCGACGAGGCGGTCGAGCGGGATGCCACCGACGAGTACCGGCGGCTCCTCTACGTTGCGATGACCCGCGCCCGCGACCGCCTCTATGTCTGCGGGGTTCGGCAGAAGACGAAGGTGGAGGGCTGCTGGTACGATCTGGTCGCGCGCGCGCTCCTGCCCGAAGACGTGGCGCGACATCCCGAAACCGGTGAGATCGCGGCGCCGTATTGCTGGCCCGATCCGCCGCGCGCGCCGCGCCACCCCGCGCCGGAGGGAGAGCAGGGCGGTCCCGAGGACGCTCGGCCCCCCGCCTGGCTGTTCGAGCCCGCGCCCTCGCCGGTGCGTGCGCCGGAGCCGCTCCGGCCGTCGAGTGCGCTCGCCGAGCCCGATCCGCCGCGCAGCGCCGCAGACGGTATGGCGTTCGGGGCGGCCGACGGGGAGGCCCTCGTCCGCGGGCGCCTCGTGCACCGCCTCCTGGAGCGCCTGCCGGCCCTTGCCGCCGAGGAGCGCGCGCCGGCCGCGGAACGGTACCTCGCCGCCAATCACCCAGACCCCGTCATCTGCTCCGAGCTGAAGGCGCAGGCGCTGGCGGTGCTCGACCACCCGGAGCTCGCCGGGCTTTTCGGCCCAGAGGGCCGGGCCGAAGTGCAGCTCGTCGGGCGGCTGGCGACGGAACAGGGCGCGTTCGCCGTCAGCGGCCAGGTCGACCGCCTGTTGATCGACACGGGCGGCGCGCACATCCTCGACTTCAAGACGAACCGCGTGGTGCCCGGCTCGGCCGCCGAGGTCGACCCGGCCTATGTCCTTCAGCTCGCGCTCTACCGGCACCTCGTTGCTCGCATTGCGCCGGGGCGGCCGGTCCGCGCCACGCTGGTCTATACCGCCGGTCCCGCGATCATCGACATCCCCCCCGCCGCGATGGATGCGGCACTGGCGCATATCGGCGTTGCGGAGGGCTTCCTTGACCGCTGAGGGTCCGGTTTCTACGTTCCGGTGAACCGAACGGATTCTCTGGAGAACGAGATGGCTACTGCCGCCGTCACCGATGCGAGTTTCGAGACCGACGTACTTGGCGCCACGGAGCCGGTCGTGGTCGATTTCTGGGCCGAATGGTGCGGGCCCTGCAAGATGATCGCCCCGCATCTGGAATCGATCGCGACCGAGATGAACGGCCGCGTGAAGAT
>JAEZEK010000353.1 GCA_023417735.1 Pseudomonadota bacterium
GCGGCGATGTCGCGGCGCATCCGCCGACGTGCTACGCCTCCTCGCCGCTTCCATGCGAGTCGATCCGATGCAGTCCATCATCTTCGCGACGCTGGTCTTCTCCTTCATCACGGCCGCGCCGGCCGAGACGGCCCAGCCCTATGCCGGCCACGAGCAGCGGAGCCTCAAGGCGCTCTCCGACGAGGAGATCGCGGATCTCCGCGCCGGGCGCGGCATGGGCATGGCGCTCGCCGCGGAGCTCAACGGCTATCCCGGGCCCCTCCACGTGCTGGAGCTCGCCGACGAGCTCTCGCTGAGCCTCGACCAGCGGCAGGAGGTGGAGGAGATCCACGCCGACATGCAGGCCGAGGCGAGCGCGCTCGGGGCGCTCCTCATCGAGCAGGAGGCCGGCCTCGACCGCGCCTTCGCGGAGCGCACCGTCACGCCGGCGAGCCTCTCCGCCACGCTGCTCGAGATCGGCCGCCTGCAGGCCGAACTGCGCGCGACGCATCTGCGCCACCACCTGACGACGGCGGCCGCGCTCACGCCCGAGCAGATCGCGCACTACGCCGCTTTGCGGGGCTATGCGTCGCCGCACGGGCAGCACGGCCGCCACTGAGCGCGACGCCTCCCGGCATGCCCGCGGCGCGCACCGACCGCTGGACCCTCGTCGTCTGCCTGTCCCGCATCTTCCTGTTCGCGACCTTCATGACGGTCGCGGCCGTCATCCCGCTCCTCAAGGACGCATGGGCGATCTCGGCGGTGGAGGCCGGCGCGATCGTCACCGCCTTCACGATCGCCTACGCCGTCTCGCTCTTCGTCTTCGGCTGGGCGGCCGACCACATCGGCGCCAAGCGCGCGGTGCAGATCTCCGCCGTCGGCAGCGCGCTCGCCTCCGCCGCCTTCGGCTTCCTCGCCCATGACTGGACGAGCGCGCTGCTGCTCTATGCCAATGTCGGGCTCTGGCAGGGCGGCATCTACACGCCGCTCGTCATGCTCTTCGCCGAGCGCTCCGCGCCCGAGCGGCGCGGCACGGCGATGGGCTGGCTGATCGCCTCCACCTCGCTCGGCTACGCCTTCTCGCTCGCCGTCAGCGGCATCGGCATCGCGCTCGGCGGGCACATGGCCGCGTTCGCGCTGACCGGTGCGCTGCCAGCGATCGGCACGCTGATCCTGCTCTTCGCGCTCCACCCGCTGCCGAACCGCGTCCACCGGCGCTCGCCGGCGCTCGGCCTGTCCGGCGCGCTCTTCCGCAACCGCGAGGCGCGGCTGCTGACGGCGGGCTACACGGCGCATTCCTGGGAGCTTCTCGGCGGCTGGGCCTGGATGCCGACGCTGATTGCGGCGAGCCTCGCGCTCTCCGGCTCGGGGCTCCTCGACGCGAGCGGCAAGAGCGCGTGGCTCACCGCCGCCATGCACGTCCTCGGCGCGTCCGCGGCGTTCTCGATCGGCATGCTCTCCGACCGCTTCAGCCGCCGGAGCGTGCTCCTCGGCGTCGCGCTCGCGGCATCCGTCCTGTCGCTCTCGATCGGCTGGCTGGTGGCGCTCCCCGCGCTCGTGCTGGCGCTGATCGGGCTCGTCCACGCCTTCCTGACGATCGGCGATTCGCCGGTCCTGACGACGGCGATCACGGAGGTGGTGGAGCCGGGCTATCTCGGCGCCGTGCTCGCCGTGCGGGCGCTCTTCGGCTTCGGCGCCGGCGCGGTGGCGCCGATCGCGGCCGGCTTCGTGCTCGACGCTGCGGGCGCGGGCGGTCTCGGCCCCTCCGCCGCCTGGGGCCTCACCTTCGGCCTGCTCGGCCTCGGCGGCCTTCTCGCCGCCTGGTGCGCCCACGCGCTGAAGGCCACTTAGGCGGCGACGCTCTCGCCCGCGCGGATGCGCTCGGTCGGGCCGGCGAAGGTGACGAGCTCTTCCGCCGCCGTCGGATGGACCGCCATGGTCCGGTCGAAATCGGCGATCCTCGCGCCCATCTTGAGCGGGATGGCGAGGAGCTGCGCCATCTCGCCGGCGTCGGGGCCGAGCACGTGGGCGCCGAGGATGCGCCCGGAGCCGGGCTCCACGACTAGCTTCATCAGCATGCGATCGGAGCGGCCGGAAAGCGTGTGCCGCATCGGCCGGAACGCCGTCTTGTAGATGTCGAGGTCGGCATGGCGAAGGCGCGCCTCGTCCTCCGTCAGGCCGACCGTGCCGATCTCCGGATGCGAGAACACCGCCGTCGCGACGAGGTCGTGGTCGGGCCTGGTCGGGCGGCCGCGATAGACGGTGTCCACGAAGCACATCGCCTCGTGGATCGCGACCGGCGTCAGCTGCAGCCGGTCGGTCACGTCGCCGATCGCGAAGACGTGGTCGACGGACGTCTTCGAATAGGCGTCGACGATGACGGCGCCGCGGGCGTCGAGCTCAACGCCCGCCGCCTCGAGGCCGAGGCCGTCGGTGTTGGGGAGCCGCCCGACCGCCAGCATGACGGCGTCGGCGTCCTCGGTCTCGCCGGTGGAGAGATGCGCGCGCAGCCGCCCGTCGGCGCGCTTCTCGATGCGCTCGAAGATCGTCCGGCAGAGAATGCGAATGCCCTTGTTGCTCATCTCCGCGTGGAGCAGGCGGCGCAGGTCCATGTCGAAGCGCGACAGCACCTCGCCGCCGCGGTAGACGAGCGTCGTGTCGACCCCGAGCCCGTTGAAGATGCCGGCGAACTCCACGGCGATGTAGCCGCCGCCGGCGATCAGGATCTTCTCCGGCAGCCGGTCGAGGTGGAACGCCTCGTTCGAGGTGATGCAGTGCTCGTGGCCCGGCAGGTCGGCGTGCGGGTTGGCGCGCCCGCCGGTGGCGACGAGGATGGTGTCGGCCGTCACGGTCCGCCCGAGCGCCTCGAGCCGCACGCGGTGATCGCCGGCGAGGACCGCGCGGCTCTCGAAGATCTCGACGTTCGAGCGTTCGAGATTGGCGCGGTAGAGGCCCTCGAGCCGGGCGATCTCCCTGTCCTTGTTGGCGACGAGCGTCGGCCAGTCGAACCGCGCCTCGCCGAGCGTCCAGCCGTAGCCGGCGGAATCCTCGAACGCCTCGGAGAATTGCGAGGCGTAGACGAGGAGCTTCTTGGGCACGCAGCCGCGGATCACGCAGGTGCCGCCGATCCGGTCGGATTCGGCGATCGCCACCCGCGCGCCGGCTTCCGCCGCCTTGCGCGCGGCGCGGACGCCGCCGGAGCCGGCGCCGATGACGAAGAGGTCGTAGTCGCGCGCCACGGATCGCCCTACTGCGGGTTCGATTGCGGCGCCGCCGGCTGGCCGGAGCTTTCGAGCCGGCTCGTCTCGTTCTTCACCATCGTGTCGAGCTCGCCCGTGACCTTCTGCACGATCTCCTCGCCGATCTCCTGCGCCCATTCCTGGGCGATCTGCAGCTGGCCGCCGAGGAGCCTCGGCTGGACCTCGGCCAGGCGCTGGCCGGCCGGCGTGTTGTAGAACGCCAGCAGCGCGTCCATCTGCGCCTTGTCGAAGAACTCGATCCAGACCTCGGCGAGCCGGTCGTCGAGCTCCCTGCGCCGGTCGACCATCGACAGCGCCACCCGGTCGACCACCTCGATGATGCCGAGCTGCATCTGCGGGTTTGAGCGGATGAAGGTCGTCTTCGCCTGGTCGGCGACGTTCGGCAGGATCTCGTCGAAGGTCCGGCCGGAGCCGCTCACCTTCACGAGCTGGCGGGCGACCGCCAGCGTCTCGGCGTCCGGCGCCTGCGCGAAGGCGGGCGCGCTCGTTGCAAGTCCGACCGCCACCGCGAGGGCGGCAATGAGATGCTTCATCGTCTGACTCCCGATGCGCCCGCAGCGGGCGCTGAGTTCGTGGAAAGCGGGTGCGCTCACGCGGCGATCTCCTGGAGCCCGTCCGGGCCGGCGATGATCGCCAGGTCGGCATAGCCGAGGAACAGGCCGTGCTCGACGACGCCGGGCAGCGCCGAGAGTTCGCGTGCGAGCGCTTCTGGGTCCGGAATGCGGCCAAAAGATGCGTCCAGCAGCCAGTTGCCGCCGTCCGTCTTCGCCACCTCGCCGTCGCGCCGGCGCAGGTCGAGCGCGCAGGACAGCCCGAGCTCCAGCGCGCTCCGCTCGACCGCCAGGCTGGTGGCGGCGAGCCCGAACGGGACCACCTCGATCGGCAGCGGAAAGGCGCCGAGCGCGTCGACCACCTTGGAGGCGTCGGCGATCACGATCATGCGCCGGGCCGCGTGCGCGACGATCTTCTCCCTGAGCAGCGCTCCGCCGCCGCCCTTAACGAGCGACAGGCCGGGCCCGATCTCGTCGGCGCCGTCGACCGCGAGGTCGAGCTCGGGATAGTCCTCCAGCGTCGCGATCGGCACGCCGAGGGCCCTGGCCAGCGCGGCGGTCGCCTCCGATGTCGGCACGCCAACCACGTCGAGGCCGCCGGACACCCTTTCAGCGAGCCCCTTCACGAAGAAGGCGGCCGTGGAGCCGGTGCCGAGCCCGAGGCGCATCCCGCTCTCCACATGGGCGAGCGCGGCCTCCGCGGCGCGGCGCTTGAGATCGTCAGCCATCGTCCTTCCATCGGCCGGCTCGGGTGATGCGCGCATAACACAGGGCCGCGCGCATTCCTATTGCCGCGTCGGCCGCGCCCGCGAAGGGCTGCGCCGCGGGCATTTGCCGCTATAGTCGCCCGGATGCGTGATTCCCTGATCGTCTTCGACCTCGACGGCACGCTCGTCGACACCGCCCCGGATCTTCTCGCCGCGCTCGACGCGGTGCTGGTCGCCCACGGCTTCCCGAAGGCGGACCCGTCCGCGCGCGACGGCATCGGCCACGGCGCCCGCCACCTCATCGAGGTCGCGCTGCAGAAGCAGGACGTCGTGCCCTCAGCGGCCCTGCTCGACCGCATGCATGCCGGCTTCCTCGACCACTATTCCGAGCACATCTGCGAGGGCAGCCGGCCCTATCCGGGCGTCCTCGAACGCCTGGACGCGCTCGCCGTCGCCGGCTGGGATTTCGCGATCTGCACCAACAAGCTCGAGGGCCTCTCGCGCCGCCTGCTCGACACGCTGTCGCTGACGGCGCGCTTCCGCGCGATCTGCGGCGCCGACACCTTCGACGTCCGCAAGCCGCATCCCGGCCATCTCCTGCGCACCGTCGCGCTCGCCGGCGGGCAGCCGGAGCGCGCCATCATGGTCGGCGATTCGCGCACCGACGTCGAAACGGCGCGCGCCGCCGGAATCCCCGTCGTCGGAGTGAGCTTCGGCTACACGACCGTGCCGATGGCCGAGCTCGTCCCCGACCTCCTCCTGGAGGATTATTCCGCCCTCGATGCCGGCGCGCTCGACGCGCTCCTCGCGCCGCGGCTCAGGGCCGAAGCTTCTTGACGGGGGCTGGGCCGCTACCTATTACACGTCGACCCCCGCGGCACCGCCGCGGCCCGGGCGCGTAGCTCAGCGGGAGAGCACTCCCTTCACACGGGAGGGGTCACAGGTTCAATCCCTGTCGCGCCCACCATCCGCCCCTTTCCGTTGCCGTCCTGCCGGGCTCGGACCCGCCCATCCCGAGCGGCCGCGCCGCAGCGGAAACGCTGCGTCCGGATCGCCGGATCGCGTCCTTTCCGTCCACTTTCGTCAGTCCAGGCTTCGACCCGGGCATCCAGCGGGCGCCGGAGGCGCTGCCTGGATCGCCGGATCAAGTCCGGCGATGACGACAGGGGGTGGGGCCCGCGCGGAGGGCGACACGCAGGAGAGGCGGTGGCGGGAGCGGGGGGGGGGCTGCGGCGTCGCCTTTCCCACTGTCGTCGTGCCCCGGGGT
>JAEZEK010000414.1 GCA_023417735.1 Pseudomonadota bacterium
GCAGGATCGACGGCTGCGATTGCGGGGGTGGCCGGCGAAGCCGGCGCGGCAGCGCCACCGCTCGCCGCGTCGGGCCGGGGGACGGGGGCCGGCGCAACGACCTGCGGCAGTCCATCGGGCGCGGCTGAAGGGTCGCTCGCCGCCATTTCCTCCAGCACCGAAGGCTGGGCGGCGGTCGATGGCACCGCCTGATAGGCGGTCGGCGCCAGCAGATTGACGGCGTCGTCCGTCCTGCACGCAGCCGCGGACAGCGGCACGGCGAGCACGAGCAGACAGGACCAGCGCCTCGTGGTCGGCCAATTCATGACAGCCGCATAGCGCCCGCCCGCGGGGGCTGCAAACACTTGCGCGGTCTCTGCGCCCGATTTTCCGCCGGTGTTGCCGTTCCGTTTCAGTGCGGGCCGCAGGCGTATTTCGCCTTCGCCTCGCGCCGCCGCGCATGGAGAACGAGTTCGGTGTAGCCGTTCGGCTGCTCGCGCCCCTTGAAGACGAGGTCGAGAGCAGCCTGGAAGGCGACGCTGTCTTCGAAGTCCGGCGCCATCGGACGGTAGAGCGGATCGCCCGCATTCTGCCCGTCCACGACTTCCGCCATCCGCTTCATGGTCGCCATGACCTGATCGCGGTCGACGACGCCGTGATGCAGCCAGTTGGCGATGTGCTGGCTGGAGATGCGAAGCGTCGCGCGGTCCTCCATCAGGCCGACATTGCTGATGTCCGGCACCTTGGAGCACCCGATGCCCTGCTCCACCCACCGCACGACATAGCCGAGGATGCCCTGGACGTTGTTGTCGAGCTCCTGCTGGATCGCCTCGGCCGACCAGTTCGGCCGGCGCGCGATCGGGATGGCGAGGATGTCGTCCATGTCGGCGCGCTGGCGAGCGCGCAGCTCCTCCTGGCGGGCGGCGACATCGACCTGGTGGTAGTGCAGCGCGTGGAGCGTGGCCGCGGTCGGCGACGGCACCCAGGCGGTGTTGGCGCCGGCCTGCGGGTGGACGCCCTTGGCCGCCAGCATGTCGGCCATGCGGTCCGGCATCGCCCACATGCCCTTGCCGATCTGCGCGCGGCCGGGCAGCCCGCATTCGAGGCCGACGTCGACGTTCCAGTCCTCGTAGGCCTGCAGCCAGGGCGCGCTCTTCATGTCGCCCTTGCGGATCATCGGCCCGGCCTCCATCGAGGTGTGGATCTCGTCGCCCGTGCGGTCGAGGAAGCCGGGGTTGATGAAGACGATCCGGTCCCTTGCCGCTCGGATCGCTTCCTTGAGGTTCAGCGTCATCCGCCGCTCCTCGTCCATGATCCCGATCTTCATGGTCGTGGGCCGCAGCCGGAGCAGCCGCTCGATGCGCCCGAAGAGCTCGCCCGCGAACGCGACCTCCTCCGGCGAATGCATCTTCGGCTTCACGATGTAGACGGAGCCGCGGCGGCTGTTCTTGCGGCGGCCATACTCGCCGACGTCGTGCAGCGCGATCGCCGTCGTGACCAGGCCGTCCAGGATCGCCTCAGGGATCTCGTTGCCGGCGGAATCGACCACCGCGTCGGTCATCATCAGGTTGCCGACGTTGCGGACCAGCATGAGGCTTCGCCCGGGCAGCGTCAGCACGTCACCGTCCGGCGTCCGGTAGATGCGGTCGGGATTGAGCGCGCGCTCCACGGTGCCGCCGCCCTGTTCGAACGTCGCGGTGAGTTCGCCCTTCATCAGGCCGAGCCAGTTGCGGTAGGCCAGCACCTTGTCCTCGGCGTCCACCGCCGCAATGGAATCCTCGAAGTCGACGATGGTGGTCACCGCCGCCTCGAGGATCACGTCGGCGACGCCGGCCGGGTCAGTGCTCCCGATCGGATGATCGCGGTCGATGCGGATCTCGACGTGCAGGCCGTGGTTGACCAGAAGGATCGCGGTCGGGGCATCCGCCTGGCCCGCATAGCCCGCAAATTTCGAGGCGGCGGCAAGTCGCGTCGTACTGCCGTCGGCGAGCTTCACCACCAGGCCGTCGTCCGCGATGCCGTAGGCCACGGCTTCGCGGTGGGATCCGTTCGCGAGCGGCGCAGCCTCGTCGAGAATCGCCCGCGCTCGGTCGATCACCTTCCGGCCGCGCACGGGATTGAACTTCGTCCCCCGCTCCGCACCGTCGGCATCCGGGATGACGTCCGTGCCGTAGAGCGCGTCGTAGAGGCTGCCCCAGCGCGCATTGGCCGCGTTGAGCACGTAGCGCGCATTGGTGACCGGCACGACCAGCTGCGGGCCGGCGATGGTCGCGATCTCCGGATCGACGTTGGCCGTCGTCACTTCGAAGGGTTCGCCCTCGGGACGAAGATAGCCGATCTCGCGGAGGAACGCCTTGTAGCCTTCCAGCTCGAAGCCGGCGTCGCGATGATCGCGGTGCCAGCGGTCGATCTCGGCCTGGAGCCGGTCACGCTCCTGAAGCAGCGCGCGATTGCGCGGGGCGAACTCGGCAACGATCGCGTCGAAGCCGGCCCAGAAGGCATCGCCGGACACGCCGGTGTTCGGCAGGACCTCCTGGTTGACGAAGTCGTGAAGCACCCGCGCGACCCGAAGGCCTCCGATCTCCACGCGTTCCGTCATCCCGAACCTCCTGCCAATTCACTCGCGAAGAGGCGCGCCTCCCCAAGATTGCTGCATAGCAGCAACCTCGTTCGAAATGCCACTGCATACGATTGGTCTTTAGTCGGAGGCGGCCGACGGGACGCTCAAGGCGGGGTCCCGAGAAGATCGAGCAGCGTCAGCGCGACGACCTCGGCCGCCTTGCGCAGGTCCGAAAGCGGCAGGCGCTCGTCGGCGCGGTGCGCGTTCGCCTCCTCGATCGTGTGCGGGCCCGCGCCGTAGAGCACGATCGGAATCCCCCGCTCGGCATAATGGCGCGCATCCGTGTAGAGGGGCACCCCTTTCGCGGCAACGGGCTCGCCCATGACGCGGCTCGCGTGACGGCAGAGCGGCTCGACCAGCCGGCCGGCGCCCGGCAGTTCGACCAGCGGCAGCGCCAGGAGGATTCGGCGGATCGCGACGGAGGCCCCTGGGTGGCGTCCGACGATGCCTTCGATGAGGTTCCGGAGTTCCGCCTCGACCTCCGCCGGATTCTCCTCCGGGACGATGCGACGGTCGAGCCGGAAGGTGATCCTGTCGGGCACGACGTTCGTGTTGATGCCGCCGTGGATGAGGCCCACGGTGATCTGCGGCGAGCCTATCCCCGCCACCTCCGAGCGCCGCCCGGCGAGCACCTTCCGGTAGGCGTAGAGGGCGCCGAGGACATCGGCGGTGACCTCCAGCGCGTCGACGCCCGTATGCGGCATTGCGGCATGCGCCGAGCGCCCCTTCACCTCCACCTCGAGATGCAGGCAACCGTTGTGGGCCGTCACGACGGCGTAGGAAAAGCCGGCGCCGATGGCGAGGTCGGGCGCGGTCACGCCTTCGGCGAGCAGCCATCCGGGGCCGATCTCGCCGCCCGCCTCCTCGTCATAGGTGATGTGGAGCTCGACCGTCCCGGCGAGCGGCACCGCGGCTGCCTGAAGCGCGAGCAGCGCATAGGTGTAGGTCGCGATGTCCGACTTCGAGACGGCGACGCCGCGGCCGTACATCCAGCCGTCCCGCACCGCCGCGCCGTAGGGATCCTCGCTCCACCCGTCGCCCGGCGGCACCACGTCCCCATGCGCGTTGAGCGCGATCACCGGCCCCGGCCCGAAGCTGCGCCGGACGATCAGATTGGTGCAGGACACCATTCCGTGGCGGCGGGCGAGGTCCTGCGGGACGGGATGGCGCTCGACCTCGAAGCCGAGCGCCTGGAGCGCGCGCGCGGTTTCCTCCGCATGGCGGGCGCAATCGCCGGGAGGATTGTCGGACGGGACGCGGACGAGGGCCGCCAGGAAGGATTCCATCTCCGCTCGCCAGGCGTCCAGATAAGTGGCGATCCGTTCGGCAGGCGTGCTCATCGCTGCTCCGTCCGATCCATCAGTTGAAGAAGGAACCGCAGGAGCACGTCGAGCGCCGCTCCGGCGTCCTCCGCAGTGATCGCCTCTGCCGGATTGTGGCTCACGCCGCCACGGCAACGCACGAACAGCATGCCGATGGGGCAGAGCGGCGCAAGCGCCATCGCATCGTGGCCGGCCCCGCTCGGCAGGCGGCGCACCGGCAGCCCGGCCGCCGTCACCGCGCCGGCCAGCGCCTCGATCAGCCAAGGCGAACACACGACGGCAGGCGCAGCATGGATCAGAGCCATATCGGCGCCGACCCCGCGCCGGCGCGCGATCTCCGAAAGCCGCCTCCCGACCTCGCCGACAGCCGCCTCGCGACGGCTGTCGTCGGGGTTCCGGAGGTCGATGGTGAACTCCGCCCGGCCGGGAATGACGTTGACCGCGCCCGGCGCAGCCGCGATCCGGCCGACGGTGGCCACGAGGTCCGGCTCGGACTTCCCCACGGCTTCCACGGCGAGCACCATCTCGGCTGCCGCGGCGAGCGCGTCACGGCGGAGAGCCATCGGCACGGTGCCGGCGTGGCCGGCCTCCCCACTCACCTCCACCGTCGCCCGCGTCGCGCCCGCGATAGCCGTCACGACCCCGACCGGAAGCCCTTCGCGCTCGAGCACCGGGCCCTGTTCGATATGGACCTCGACATAGCCGAGCACCTCTTCCGGGCGCCGCGCCAGGTGCGCGATCTCCGCCGGATCGCAGCCGAAACGGAGAAGCGCCTCGCGCAGCGTGACGCCGTCTTCGTCGCGCATGTCGAGCGAAGCGGGATCGAACGCCCCGGCCAGCGCGCGCGAGCCGGAGAGCGTGGTCGGGAAGCGCACGCCCTCCTCGTCGCCGAACGCGACGACTTCGATCGCGCTGGCAGGGCGGATGCCCATCGCCGCGAGCTCCTCGACGGCGGCAATGCCGACAAGGACGCCGAGCGGGCCGTCGTAGCGCCCGGAATTGCGCACCGTGTCGATGTGCGACCCGATGATGAGCGCCGGCGCCGTCTCGTCGCGGCCCTCGTACCGGCCGATCACGTTTCCGACCGCATCGAGCCGGGCGCTCATCCCCGCTTCGCGCATCCAGGCAAGGACCTGCGCGGCGGCATGCGCATGGGCAGGCGAGAGATAGAGGCGGCTGAGGCCGTCCGGCTCGTCGCTGAAGCCGGCGAGCAGATCCAGCCGCTCCATCATGCGCCCGGCCGTATCCGAGGGTCGGGTCACGCAGGCGTCCGGAACGGATGCACCGCGTGCCAATGCCGGGCTATGTCGATCCGGCGGGCGATCCAGACCCGGTCGTGACCGGCGACATAGTCGACAAAGCGCTCCAACGCCGCGGCGCGGCCGGGCCGGCCGGCGAGGCGGCAGTGCAGGCCGACCGACAGCATCTTCGGCGCGCCCTCCTTGCCCTCGCGATAGAGGACATCGAAGGAATCGCGGAGGTAGGCGAAGAACTGGTCTCCCGAATTGAAGCCCTGGGGCGTCGCGAAGCGCATGTCGTTGGCGTCCAGCGTATAGGGCACGACGAGCTGCGGCCCGGTCGGGCCCACGACCCAGTACGGGAGATCATCGGCGTAGGAATCCGCCGAATAGAGAAAGCCGCCCTCCTCCATGACGAGCTGCAGCGAGTTCATCGAGGCCCGCCCGGTGTACCAGCCGAGCGGGCGCGCGCCCGTCGCTTCCGTGTGGATGCGGATCGCCTCGCGCATCTGCGCGCGCTCGGCCTCGATGTCGAAGTCCCTGTAATCGATCCACTTCAGGCCGTGCGAGGCAATCTCCCAGCCCGTCTCCTTCATGGCAGCGACCTGATCGGGCGAGCGCATGAGAGCGGTAGCCACGCCGTAGACGGTCACCGGGATCGCCTTGCGGGCGAACAGGCGGTGGAGGCGCCAGAACCCGGCCCGCGCTCCATACTCGTAGATCGATTCCATGTTCCAGTGCCGCTGGCCCGGCCAGGGCTGTGCACCGACGATCTCGGAAAGGAAGGCCTCCGAGGCTTCATCACCGTGGAGGACGTTGTTCTCGCCGCCCTCCTCGTAGTTGACGACGAACTGCAAGGCGACGAAGGCATCGCCCGGCCAGGACGGGTCGGGCGTCTCGCGGCCGTAGCCGCGGAGGTCGCGGGGATAGCCCGGCGCGGAGGAGGTCCCGACATTGACGGCGTTCATGGGCGGGAGATGACCGGAGAACGGCCGTCCGCGCAAGCGCCGACGAGGCCTCCGGTCAACCGGATTCGATGGCCGACGGGTTCACGATGCCCTCGGCGATATCGGACAGCTCCTCGTCGGTCGCCTTCTCGTCCTCCAGGATGTCGCCGAGCTGGCGCTGGTCCTCCTCGAGCCCGAGCGAGTTGGCATAGGTCGCCAGCGTTCCGTAGAGCGCGATCTCATAGTGCTCGACCCGCTGGGCCGATGCGATCAGCGCGGCGTCGCGGAGCGGCCCCGGCTCGGTCATCTCCATCATCTTCTCGGCTTCGCGGATGATGGCCTGCATGGCCTGGTCGCTGTGCTCCTTCGGAGCAGCCTTGAGGCGCTTCAGGATCGCCTCGACCTGCTCGCCATGCGCCCGGGTCTCCTCGCGATGCAGCCGGAACGCCTCCTTCAGCGCGCCGTTCTCCGCCGCCTCGGACATCCTGGTGAGCGCCTCCGCCAGCATGCCCTCGACGCTCAGCGCCTCCTGCAGCTCGGCGATGTACATCTCGCGAAATCTCTCGATCTGCATCGGCCTCTCCTTCGGCGCTCCCATTCCCAGCGAGGAGAATGCATCTTGCTGCACCGCTGTTCCGAGCGGCGCGCGGAACCGCGGCCGGCAGCCGCCGTTCAGCCGCAATGGCCGACATCACGGTACCCGGATCGACTGTCCGCCCGCCCGCGGCGCCGACGAGGAGGCGGCTTCCGATCGGCGCCGAACCGGTGGAAGGCGGCACCTCGTTCCGCGTGTGGGCGCCGGCCCGGGAGACGGTCAGCGTGATCGTCGAGGGCCACGGCGAACACGCACTCGCGGCCGAGGCGAGCGGTCATTTTTCCGGGTTGGTGCCCGGTGCCGGCCCAGGCGACCGCTACTTGTTCCGGATCCCGGGCATGGACGCGCTCTGCCCCGATCCGGCGTCGCGGTACCAGCCCGGCGATCGGGAAGGATGGTCGGTGATCGTCGACCTGGGCACCTTTCGCTGGCGGGACGGCGGCTGGACCGGGCTCGAACTCGACGGGCAGGTGCTCTGCGAAATCCACATCGGCACGCTGACGGAAGAGGGAACCTGGGCCGCGGCCGCCGCCCGGCTGCCGCATTTCCGCGATCTCGGCGTCACGGCGATCGAGCTGATGCCGGTCGCCGACCATCCCGGCCGGTTCGGCTGGGGCTATGACGGGGTGGCGCTGTTCGCGCCCAACCACAATTACGGCAGCCCCGACGATTTCCGCCGTTTCGTCGATGCCGCCCCCGAGGCGGGGATCGGCGTGATTCTCGGCGTCGTGTACAACCATTTCGGCCCGAAGGGCGGCTGTCACGGCCGCTTCTCGAAGACCTGGTGGAACCGCGATCTCGATTCAGAATGGGGCGCGCCCCTCAATTTCGACCGCCAGGGATCGGACGGCGTGCGGGAATTCGTGCTGGCGAATGTCCGCTGCCTGGTCGAGGAGTACCACCTCGACGGCCTCAGGATCGACGCCACGCAGGCGCTCCAAGACAGCTCCGAGCCCCCCATCATCACCGAGATCGTCCAGGTCTGCCGGGATGCGGCGGGGGCGCGGAACGTGCTTGTGATCGGGGAGAACGAACCGCAGCGGGCGGAGCTGATGCGCGCGCGGCGTGACGGAGGGTTCGGCCTCGACGCGCTCTGGAACGACGACTTCCACCACAGCGCGCTCGTCGCCGTGACAGGGCGGCGCGAGGCCTATTACACGGATTACGAGGGAAGCCCGCAGGAGCTCGTCTCGGCGGCCAGGCACGGCTACCTGTTCCAGGGCCAGTTCTACGCCTGGCAGGGCAAGCGCCGCGGCACGCTCGCGTTCGGCATCCCGATCCGCCGCTTCGTGAACTACC
>JAEZEK010000429.1 GCA_023417735.1 Pseudomonadota bacterium
ACCGCGATCGAGCCGCGGTTGCGGTAGAAGACGACGAGAATGGCGAGGCCGATCGCGGCCTCCGCCGCCGCGACGGTGAGGACCAGCAGCGCGAAGACCTGGCCGGTCAGGTCGCCGAGAAAGGCGGAGAACGCCACGAGGTTGATGTTGACCGCGAGCAGGATCAGCTCGATCGACATCAGGATGACGATCACGTTCTTCCGGTTCAGGAAGATGCCGAACACGCCGAGCGTGAAGAGCACCGCCGCGACGGTCAGGTAATGGCCGAGCCCGATCTCCATCAGATCCCCCTGCCCGTCTCGACCTGGACGACCTGGACCGCCTCGCGCGGATTGCGCGCCACCTGGACGGAGATGTCCTGGCGCCGGATGCCTTCCTTGTGGCGCAGCGTCAGCACGATGGCGCCGATCATCGCCACCAGCAGGATCAGCCCGGCGGCCTGGAAGAAGTAGAGGTAGCGGGTGTAGAGCACCATTCCGAGCGCGGCGGTGTTCGAGACGTCCGGGGCGACCGGCAGCGCGACCGCCGGAACGGACGGCGCGATCACGAGCCCGCCGAGCACGGCGATCAGCTCGACCATCAGGATGACGCCGACGAGCCCGCCGACCGGCAGGTATTGCAGGAAGCCCTGCCGCAGCTCGGCGAAATCCACGTCGAGCATCATCACCACGAACAGGAAGAGCACCGCGACCGCGCCGACATAGACCACGATCAGGATCATCGCGAGGAACTCGGCCCCGAGCAGCACGAAGAGCCCGGCCGCGTTCACGAAGGCGAGGATCAGGAACAGCACGGAATGGACCGGGTTGCGCGCTGCGATCACCATCAGCGCCGAGGCGATCGTGATGATCGAGAACAGGTAGAAGAAGAGCGGCTGAAGGATCATGCTTGGGCGTTCCGCGGGCTTGGCGCCGCCGGTCTCTTAACGAAGGCGATCCGCCGCGTCCACCGGCCGGGACGCGGCGTGGGGGCGCTCAGCGGTAGGCAGCGTCGATGGCGATGTTGCGGGCGATCTCGCGCTCCCAGCGATCGCCGTTCGCGAGCAGCTTCTCCTTGTCGTAATAGAGCTCCTCGCGCGTCTCGGTGGAGAACTCGAAGTTGGGGCCCTCGACGATCGCGTCGACCGGGCAGGCCTCCTGGCAGAAGCCGCAATAGATGCACTTCACCATGTCGATGTCGTAGCGGACTGTGCGGCGCGTGCCGTCGTTGCGGCGCGGGCCCGCCTCGATGGTGATCGCCTGGGCCGGGCACACCGCTTCGCAGAGCTTGCAGGCGATGCAGCGCTCCTCGCCGTTCGGGTAGCGCCGGAGCGCGTGCTCGCCGCGGAAGCGCGGGCTGACCGGGTTCTTCTCGAAGGGGTAGTTCACGGTCGGCTTCGGCTTGAAGAAGTAGCGCATCGCCAGCACGAACGCCGACGCGAACTCCTTCAGGAGAACCGAGCCTGCGGCCTGGGACAGGGTTGCCATCACGAAACTCCCAAACTGCCGGCCACGTACGGGCCGGCGAAAAAGCCGATCAGCGGGAACAGCACGAGCTGCACCTTGCGGACGAGGTCGAGCATGCGCGGGCCGCGGCCCTCTTCGCCCCGCTCCCGCGCGCGTGCGATCAGCACGCCGAACATCACGTACTCCACCGCCGCGAAGGCGAGGCCGACCAGTGCGCCGACGAGGGCCGGGGACATCGCTCGCGCCTCAACCCGCGGGCGCGACGGGCACGCCGCCCCAGCCCGTCAGCTGCAGCACGAAGGCGACGACCACGACGGCGGCGAGCGAGATCGGCAGGAAGACCTTCCAGCCGAGGCGCATCAGCTGGTCGTAGCGGTAGCGCGGCACCATCGCCTTCACCATCGCGTACAGGAAGAAGAAGAAGCAGACCTTCAGCACGAACCAGATCACGCCGGGGATCCAGGTGAACGGCGCGAAATTGAACGGCGGCAGCCAGCCGCCGAGGAACAGGATCGTGCCGAGCGCGCAGACCAGCACCACGGCGACGTACTCGCCGAGCATGAACATCATGTACGGCGTGGAGGAGTACTCCACCATGTAGCCGGCCACGAGCTCCGATTCCGCCTCCGGCAGGTCGAAGGGCGGCCGGTTCGTCTCCGCCAGGCCCGAGATGAAGAAGATCACGAACATCGGGAACAGCGGCAGCCAGTGCCAGTCGAGGAAGGTGTTCGGCAGGCCGACCATGGTGCCGACGCCGGACGTCTGCGCGAGCACGATGTCGGAGAGGTTCAGCGAGCCGACCGCGAGCAGGACCGTGATGATGACGAAGCCGATCGAGACCTCGTAGGACACCATCTGCGCGGCCGAGCGCAGCGCGCCGAGAAAGGCGTACTTCGAGTTCGACGCCCAGCCGCCCATGATGACGCCGTAGACCTCGAGCGAGGCGATGGCGAAGACGTAGAGGATGCCGACATTGATGTCGGCGAGCACCCAGCCATCGGCGAACGGGATCACGGCCCAGACGGACAGCGCGAGGATCGTGGAGACGAGCGGGGCGAGCAGGAAGATCGCCTTGTTGGCGGGCGCCGGGATGACCGGCTCCTTCAGCACGAACTTCAGGAGGTCGGCGAAGGACTGGAACAGCCCCCAGGGCCCGACCACGTTCGGGCCGCGGCGCAGCTGCACGGCGGCCCAGATCTTGCGGTCGGCGTAGAGCAGGTACGCGACGAGCAGGAGCAGGCCGACGATGATGATCAGGCTCTGCCCCGCCATGATCGCGCCGGGGATGAGATAGGTGTCGACGAAGCCGTCCATCGCGGTTCTCTGCCTTACTCGGCCGCCTCGGCCGCCGCCGGGCCGAGATGGAGCGCCGAGCATTCCGCCATCACGGCGGAGGCCCGGGCGATCGGGTTGGTGAGGTAATAGTCGCGGATCGGGCTCGCGAACGGCGCCTGGCCGAGATCGCCGCCGCTTTCGGCGACGTTGCGCAGGTGCGCCGGCTCGCCGGGCTCGATCAGGTCGATGTCGCGCATATGCGGATGTGCGGCGACGAGGCGGGCGCGGAGCTCTGCGAGCGAATCGAACGGCAGCGGGTTGCCGAGCGCGCCCGAGAGCGCGCGCAGGATCGACCAGTCCTCGCGCGCGTCGCCCGGCGGGAACGTGGCGCGGAGCGCGATCTGCACGCGCCCCTCGGTGTTCACGTAGAGGCCCGGCTTCTCGCTGAAGGCTGCCCCCGGCAGGATCACGTCGGCACGGTGCGCGCCCGCATCGCCATGCGTCCCGATATAGACGACGAAGGCGCCGCCGAGGGCCGGCATCGCGATTTCGTCCGCGCCGAGCAGGAACAGCGTGTCGAGATCGCCGCGCCCGGCGGCCGCGATCATCTCGTTGGTCGAGAGGCCGCCCTCGCCCGGGACGAAGCCGATGTCGAGCCCGCCGACGCGCGACGCCGCGGTGTGCAGCACGCTGAGCCCGATCCAGTCCGGCTCCGTGACCTCCAGGCCGTGCGCGAGCCGTGCGGCGGCGGCCAGGATCGCCGCGCCGTCCGGCCGCGCCAGCGCCCCCTGCCCGACGATGATGAGCGGGCGGCGGGCGCTCTTCAGCTT
>JAEZEK010000045.1 GCA_023417735.1 Pseudomonadota bacterium
ACGTAGAGGTGGTAGCGCCCGGGCTCCGCCGGAAACCCGCCGGCGCCGCTCCGGCCGGGCCGCCCATCCGGCGTGATCCAGTTGCGAAAGCGCGACTGCGGCCGCACGAACTGCCCGTCCGGCGCGGCGACCCTGTCGACGTCCGAGCGCCAGATGCCGTCCACCATCATGCCCATGCGTCCGGTCCTCCGAAGACGACGCCCAACCGCGCTGCTGGGTGGTAGCGTTCTGCAATCGATTGTCAATCAACCGGGACCGACGCTCGCGGAGGGACTGCCGGGCAAGCCCCTGCGTGGATTGCCGGATCGCCTCCGCCCGGCTAAACGGCCCCCGCACGTGCATCGGGGGCCTCGCCATGCGATCACCGGGCGAGCCCGCGACGGGCGAGCCGACCGTTTCCACAGACTCGCCGCACAAGGCGGCGGGCGCCGGCCCCGTGCTGCTCGCGGCGGCGATGGTCGCGGCCGCGCTCAACCTGCGTCCCGTGCTGTCGAGCCTCGGCCCGGTGCTGCCGGAGATCATCCGCGACACGGGCATCTCGGCCACGGGGGCGAGCATCCTCACCACGATCCCGGTGCTCTGCCTCGGGCTCTTCGGGCTCGGCGCACCGCGCATCGCGGCCCGGCTCGGGACCGAGGCGGCGATCATGGCTTCCCTCGCCGTTGTGACCGTCGGCGCGCTGGTGCGGATGATCGTGTCCTATCCGGCGCTCGTCATCGGCACGATCGCGCTCGGCGCCGGGGTCGGTGTCATGGGCGTTCTGCTGCCGGCGTTGGTCCGGCGCGACTTCCCGCACCGGGCGGGGCCGATGATGGCCGTCTACACCATGATGCTCTGCGCCGGCGCCTCGTTCGGCGCGGGCGCGAGCGTGCCGCTCTCGGAGACGATCGGCGGCTGGCACAGGGCGCTCGCCTTCTGGGCGGCGCCGGCACTCGCCGCGGCGCTCGTCTGGGCCGTGGTCGTCAGGCGGAACGGCGCGCGGGACCTGACGGTCCGGCAGCCTGCCGGTCTGCTCTGGCGCAGCCCGATCGCCTGGCAGGTGACGCTCTTCATGGGTCTGCAGTCGTCGCTCTCCTACATCGTGTTCGGCTGGCTCGCGCCGATGCTGCGGGCGCGCGGCTTCGACGCCGTCGATGCCGGGCTGATCGTGTCCGGCTCGATCATGGTCCAGGTGGCGGGGGCGCTCGCCTCGCCGCTCATCGCGACGCGGCTCCGGCGGCAGGGAATCGTGGCCGTGACAGTCACGGGGGCGACGACGCTCGGGCTCCTCGGCTGCCTGTACGCGCCGGTTTGGCTGGTCTTCCCGGCGGCCGGGCTGCTCGGCATCGGCCAGGGCGCCAGCATGGCGCTGGCGCTCACCATCATCGTGCTCCGCTCCGGTGATTCGGTCACGGCGACGGAGCTCTCCGGCATGGTGCAGAGCGTCGGCTACACGATCGCGGCGGGTGGCCCGCTCGCCGTCGGGCTCATCCACGACTGGACCGGCGGCTGGGACGCGATCGCGCCCTTCCTGCTCGCCGTCGGGCTCGCCACCGCCGCGTTCGGATGGGCGGCGGGGCGGGATCGCCAGGTCCCCGCGCTGGGGAGCGCTGCCCCGGGCGCTTGACCTTGCGGCCGGGCGATGCCACCTGAGCCGTGCCAGCCGGCCGGACGGCCGCCTTGCCAGTTTCCGAAAGGAAGGCGGGGAGGAAAGTCCGGGCTCCATGGAAAGACGGTGCCGGGTAACGCCCGGCGGGGGCAACCCCAGGGAAAGTGCCACAGAAAGCAAACCGCCCCGCCTGCCGATCGGCGTCGCCTGAGGCGCGCCGCTCCGCTGGCGGGGCAAGGGTGAAAGGGTGGGGTAAGAGCCCACCGCGTCGCCGGCAACGGGGACGGCACGGTAAACCCCACCGGGAGCAAGACCAAGAAGGGACGGCGCGGGCTTCGCGCCCAGGCCTTTTCCGGGCCAGCCGTCCGGGTCGGTCGCGCGAAGCGTCCGGAAACGGGCGCTCCAGATGAATGGCCGTCGCGTCGCGGGTTCGCCCGCGGCCTTACAGAACCCGGCTTACAGGCCGGCTGGCGCCTTCTGAACGCTCGTGCCCGGAACGGGACGCGGGCCAACGCGTTCGGGCTCTATCGCGGACAATTCGGGAGGACGTGATGGCGGCGTTGACGCGCGACGAGATCGTGGCCGTGCTCGGGCCGGTCGACGACATCCTGATTGCCGACATTCTCCGGATGGATGCCAGCGCCGAGGAACTGGCGATGGCCCGCGGCTGGGCCTATTGCGACGAGGCTCTCGCGAACGAAGGCCGCCCGCCGCCGACCGGCCGCGTCGCCCGCATTGCCGAGATGCTGGCGCCGCCCCAGGACGACGACGGCCCCGCGCCGCGCGGTGCTGCCGGCCTAGGGGAGGGCTGACAGCAGTTTCCTGAGCGTTTCCGCCGTGGAGCGGTCGGCCATGCCGTCGACCAGCGCCGGCCGGAAATGGCGCTGGAAGGCGGCGACGACGGCCTCCGTGCGAGCGTCGTATTCGCCCGTGACGTCGATGCCGTAGCCGTAGAGCGCGAGGAGCGCCTGCAGCCGCTCCACCGCCGCGC
>JAEZEK010000123.1 GCA_023417735.1 Pseudomonadota bacterium
ATGGTGGAGGGCGGCGACGTCGCCGTGGTGCGCGGGGTGGCGCTCAGCGACGAGGACCGCGTTCGCGCCTACGCGATCGAGCGCCTGATGTGCGACTTCCGGCTCTCCAACTCGGCCCTGAAGGCACGCTTCGGCGAGCGGGCCGAGGAGGTCATCGACGAGGCCGGGTTCCTCGCCGAGCACGACCCGGAGGGCTTCCTCGTGCCGGGTCCGGACGGGATCGAGGTGACGGCCAAGGGACGCCCGTTCGTGCGTTCGGTCTGCGCCTCGCTCGACCCCTATTTCCTGGCCGGCAAGGGGCGCCATTCCGTCGCGGTCTGACCTCCTCCTGAGGGCCTCTCCGATCGTTCGCCGGAGGGGTTTGCGAACCGCCTGAAAAAATGGCGCGGGTCCCTTCCGGCACCCCTTGAACGGCCGTTTTCTGCCTCCCATCTCATTTACGCGGGTGCCGCATGGACCCGCAGGCCGGCTCGCCCCGCCAGATCGGGGGGCCCTGCCGGCCACGCAGATCAGTCGCTCACTGGAGGGCAGAAATATGCGTCAGTTCGACCTCAATCCCCTTTATCGTTCGACGGTCGGCTTCGACCGTCTCTTCAACATGCTCGACTCCCTCGGCAACGTCGAGGCGAGCCAGCCGACCTATCCGCCGTACAACATCGAGCGGACCGGCGAGAACGCCTACCGCATCACGATGGCCGTCGCCGGCTTCGGCGAAGCCGACATCGAGATCGAGTCCAAGGAGAACGTCCTCACCGTGAAGGGCGACAAGAAGGAGACGGCCGAGGAGAAGAGCCGCGAGGTGCTGTATCGCGGCATCGCCGCGCGCGCCTTCGAGCGCCGCTTCCAGCTCGCCGACCATGTCGAGGTCCGGGGCGCGAGCCTCGAGAACGGCCTCCTTCACATCGAGCTCGTGCGCGAGATCCCCGAGGCCATGAAGCCGCGCAAGATCGCGATCGGCAACGGCACGCGCCAGATCGACGCCACGGTCAGCCGGCCGGCCGAAGCCAAGGCCGCGTAAAGGCCCGTCGGCACGGTCCGACTTCCGAGCGCCCCGCGCCCCGCGCGGGGCGCATTGCGTTTCAGGCTTCGACCCGCGCCCCCACCGCGTCGACGAAGCGGTCGACCTCCTCCGCCGTCGTCGCGAAGCTCGTCACCAGCCGGTAGAGCCCCTCGTCGCCGTCGAGCGGGACCGAGCCGTCGGCCGGAGGGTGCCAGTCGTAGAACTGCG
The DNA here is from genome assembly GCA_023417735.1 of Pseudomonadota bacterium. GTDB lineage: Bacteria > Pseudomonadota > Alphaproteobacteria > Rhizobiales > Afifellaceae > Propylenella. The sequence continues at coordinate 1,229 of JAEZEK010000123.1, forward strand.
CGCCCGCCGCCTGCAGACGCTCGGCCGCGTCGCGCTTGAGGACGACGAAGACCTCGTTGGCGTCGGTCGGCCAGGCGAGCCGGGACTGCGGGCCGGCATCCAGCCCTTCCCGCAGCCGGTCCGCCATCGCATTGCTATGGCCCGCGAGCCGGAGCCACAGCCCGTCGGCCAGGTAGGCCTCCAACTGCGCCGCGACGAAGCGCATCTTCGAGAAGAGCTGCCCGGCACGCTTCCGCAGATACGGCATCTCGCGGAAGAGATCCGGTTCGAACGCGACGACCGCCTCGGCGAACAGGCAGCCGTTCTTGGTCGCGCCGAAGGACATCAGGCTCACTCCCGCCCGCCAGGTGATGTCCGCCGGGGCGCAGCCGAGCCGCGCGGCGGCGTTCGCGAATCGCGAGCCGTCCATGTGGAGCGGCAGGCCGCGCCGGCCGGCCGTCTCCGCGACCCGGCGCACCTCCTCGACCGAATAGACCGTCCCCGCCTCGCTGGCCTGCGTGATGGTGACGCCGACCGGCTGCCCGGCATGCACGAAATCGGGCGGGAAACGGGTCATCGCCCGCTCCAGGGCGCCCGGATCGACCTTGCCGGCCGCGCCGCCGACGGGCATGAGCCGTCCGCCCCCCGCCTGGAACTCGACCCCCCCGCACTCGTCCTCGTAGACGTGGCTGCCGGAATGGCAGAACACCACGCCGCCCGGCCGGGCGAGCGCGGCGAGCGCGATCGCGTTCGCCGCGCTGCCGGTCCCGACCGGGAAGACGGCGACATCGCGCTCGAACAGCGCGCCGAACCGCTCGCCGACCCGCCGGTCAATCTCGCTCTCGCCGTAGGCGCGGCCGAACCGCCCCGCCTCGCGGGCGACCGCGTCGAGGATCTCGGGCGCGGCGCCCGCCCAATTGTCGCTTGCGAAGTACATGGCCGGGAGGCTTACCCTTCGCGCCTGCCGATGAAAAGGCCGGCAGGGACCGCCGGCGCCCGCGCCCTCGGCTCCGATGCCGCGGCGCGTGAGCACCCGCAGGTCTTGCCGTGTTCCTGAATCTTTGGCATTGTGGCAAGAAAGGACAGGGATACTGTCCTATTTGCCGGCGGCGTCCGACCTGCCCGGACCTTCCGTTCGATCTGTGTTAGAGGGGTCGGACGGGGCTGGCGGGTGATTGCTGCGCGAGCCGATTGGCCGGGGGCCTTGTGCGCCTTCGCGGGCTGCCTGCCGGCGACGGCCCGGACCCGATGCTCTGCCGCGCCGGCGAGGCGGGTGGATGCGGTGCCCGGGCACCTACGAAAAACGATACACCGGACGTAGTGAGGACGACATGAGCGCGCGGATCGAGGCACAGGCATGGCAGGCGAAGCGTGCGGCAGCGGCGCGCACCGCCGCCAAACGCGCCGCGTCCATGACGACGCGCTTCGCCGCGCCGTCCGGGCCGGGCCTCTACGACCGCCGCAACGACCGCGATTCCTGCGGCGTCGGCTTCATCGCCCACATGGGCGGGCAGAAGTCGCATAAGATCATCCAGGACGGGCTGCAGATCCTGGAGAACCTGACGCATCGCGGCGCCGTCGGCGCGGACCCGCTCGTCGGCGACGGCGCCGGCATCCTGACGCAGATCCCGCACGATTTCTTCGCCGGCGAGGCCGAGGCGCTCGGCTTCTCGCTGCCGGAGGCGGGCTCGTACGCGATCGGCTACATCTTCATGCCGCGAGACGAGGCGATCCGGCGCCATTGTGAGAGCGTGGTCGAGCGCGTCATCGCGGCCGAGGGCCAGCGCTTCCTCGGCTGGCGCACCGTGCCGGTCGACAATTCGTGCCTGTCCAGGGCGCCCGACATCGCCGCGAGCGAGCCCGTGCACCGGCAGGTCTTCATCGCCCGCGGCGACGGCGTGTCCGGCGACGACTTCGAGCGCCGCCTGTTCGTGCTGAGGAAGGTGATCTCGAACACGATCTACGGCGAGACCGCCGGGCGGGACAACGGCTTCTACATCGTCTCGCTGTCGAGCCGGACCCTCGTCTACAAGGGCATGTTCCTGGCGAACCAGCTCGGCGCCTATTACCGCGACCTGCACGACGAGCGCTTCACCTCCGCGCTCGCGCTCGTGCATCAGCGCTTCTCGACCAACACCTTCCCGTCCTGGCGGCTCGCCCACCCGTACCGGATGGTGGCCCACAACGGCGAGATCAACACGCTGCGCGGCAACGTGAACTGGATGGCCGCGCGGCAGGCCTCCGTGTCCTCGCCGCTCTTCGGCGACGACATCGAGAAGCTCTGGCCGATCTCCTACGAGGGCCAGTCCGACACCGCCTGCTTCGACAACGCGCTCGAGTTCCTGGTGCAGGGCGGCTACCCGCTCGCCCACGCCGCGATGATGCTCATTCCCGAGGCCTGGGCCGGCAATCCGCTCATGGACGAGGACCGGCGCGCCTTCTACGAGTACCACGCCGCCCTCATGGAGCCGTGGGACGGGCCGGCCGCCGTCGCCTTCACCGACGGCCGGCAGATCGGCGCCACGCTCGACCGCAACGGCCTGCGCCCGGCGCGCTACGTCGTCACCCGCGACGGCTACGTCATCATGGCGTCGGAGGCCGGCGTGCTCGACATCCCGGAGGAGCAGATCGTCACCAAGTGGCGGCTGCAGCCGGGCCGCATGCTGCTGATCGACCTCGAGGAAGGCCGCATCATCGACGATGCGGAGCTGAAGGCGCGGCTGTCGACCGCCAACCCTTACCGCGAATGGGTCGCCCGCACGCAGATCGTGCTGGAGGACATGCCCGGCGTCGGCACGCGCGCGCCCGCCACCGCCGCCTCCCTCCTCGACCGCCAGCAGGCCTTCGGCTACTCGCAGGAGGATCTGAAGCTCCTGATGGCGCCGATGGCCGTCACCGGCCAGGAGGCGGTCGGCTCGATGGGCACCGACACCCCGGTCTCGGTGCTCTCGGAGAAGCCGAAGCTCCTCTACACCTACTTCAAGCAGAACTTCGCGCAGGTCACCAACCCGCCGATCGACCCGATCCGCGAAGAGATCGTGATGAGCCTCGTCTCGTTCATCGGGCCGCGGCCGAACCTCTTCGACCTGAAGGGCCTGTCGGAGCAGAAGCGGCTCGAGGTGCGCCAGCCGATCCTGTCGAACGACGACCTCGAGAAGATCCGCGCGATCGGGGACATCGCCGACAACCAGTTCCAGACGCAGACGCTCGACATCACCTATGCGGTGGAGCGTGGCGCGGCGGGCATGGAACTGGCCATCGACCGCCTCTGCGCGCGCGCGGAGAAGGCGGTCCTCCACGGCTTCAACATCATCGTCCTGTCGGACCGGCTGATCGGGGAGGCGCGGGTCGCCATCCCTGCCCTCCTGGCCACCGCCGCCGTCCACAACCACCTGATCCGGAAGGGCCTCCGGACCTCGGTCGGGCTCGTCGTGGAGACCGGCGCGGCGCGCGAGGTCCACCATTTCTGCGCGCTCGCCGGCGACGGGGCCGCGGCGATGAACCCCTATCTCGCCTTCGAGACGCTGGCGCAGATGCACGCCGAGGGCGCCTTCCCCGACGTGGTGGAGGCCGACGAGGTCGTGCAGCGCTACACCAAGTCGATCGGCAAGGGCATCCTCAAGGTGATGTCCAAGATGGGCATCTCGACCTACCAGTCCTATTGCGGCGCGCAGATCTTCGATGCGGTCGGGCTGTCGTCCGAGTTCGTCCGGCGCTTCTTCTTCGGCACCGCCACCACCATCGAGGGCGTCGGGCTGGCCGGGATCGCCGAGGAGACGATCAGGCGGCACGCGGCCGCCTTCAGCGCCGACCCGGTGCTGAAGCGCTCGCTCGAGGTCGGCGGCGAGTACATGTACCGGGTGCGCGGCGAGGACCATCTCTGGTCGCCCGATTCCGTGGCGCTCCTCCAGCATTCCGTGCGCGGGGCGAGCTACGAGACCTACAAGCAGTTCGCCGACATGATCGACCGCGCCTCCGCCCGGGCGATCACCATCCGCAGCCTGTTCAACATCCGCACCGCCGAGGATCTCGGCCGGTCCCCCGTCCCGATCGAGGAGGTCGAGCCGGCGGCGGCCATCGTGCGCCGGTTCTCCACCGGCGCCATGAGCTTCGGCGCGATCTCCAAGGAGGCGCACGAGACGCTGGCGGTCGCGATGAACCGGATCGGCGGCCGCTCCAACACCGGCGAGGGTGGCGAGGAGCCCGAGCGCTTCCGGCTGATGCCGAACGGCGATTCCAAGCGGTCCGCCATCAAGCAGATCGCGTCCGGCCGGTTCGGCGTCAGCACCGAGTACCTGGTCAATTCCGACCAGATGCAGATCAAGATGGCGCAGGGCGCCAAGCCCGGCGAAGGCGGCCAGCTGCCCGGCCACAAGGTCGACGCCGTGATCGCCAAGGTCCGGCATTCGACGCCGGGCGTCGGCCTGATCTCGCCGCCGCCGCACCCCGACATCTACTCGATCGAGGATCTCGCCCAGCTCATCTTCGACCTGAAGAACGTGAACCCCGACGCCGACGTTTCGGTGAAGCTCGTCTCGGAGGTCGGCGTCGGCACGGTCGCGGCGGGCGTCGCGAAGGCGCGCGCCGACCACATCACCGTCGCGGGCTACGAGGGCGGCACGGGCGCGAGCCCCCTCACCTCCATCAAGCATGCCGGCTCGCCCTGGGAGATGGGTCTCGCGGAGACCCAGCAGACGCTCGTCGAGAACGGCCTGCGCTCCCGCGTCTGGCTGCAGGTCGACGGCGGCCTGCGCACCGGGCGGGACGTGATCGTCGGCGCGCTGCTCGGAGCCGACGAGTTCGGCTTCGCCACCGCGCCGCTGATCGCCGCCGGCTGCATCATGATGCGCAAGTGCCACCTCAACACCTGCCCGGTCGGCGTGGCGACCCAGGACCCCGTGCTCAGGAAGCGCTTCCGCGGCACGCCGGAGCACGTCATCAACTACTTCTTCTACGTCGCCGAGGAAGTCCGCGAGTTCCTCGCCGCGATGGGCGCGCGCACCATCGACGAGATCGTCGGCCAGAGCGACAGGCTCGAGACGCGTCCGCTCGACGACCACTGGAAGGCGCGCGGGCTGGACTTCTCGAAGATCTTCTACAAGCCCGAGGCGCCCGCCGGCATGATCCGGCGCACCGAGCCGCAGAAGCACCCGATCGACGACATCCTCGACCGGCGGCTCATCCGCGAGGCCGCGCCGGCGATCGAGGAGCGCAGGCCCGTCGTCGTCACCAGCGCGGTTCACAACGTGGACCGGTCCGTCGGCGCGATGCTCTCGGGCGCGATCGTGAAGCGGCACGGCCATGCCGGGCTGCCGGAGGATACGGTCGTCCTGAAGCTCAAGGGCACGGCGGGCCAGTCGCTCGGCGCGTTCCTCGCCCACGGCGTCTCCATCGACCTGGAGGGCGACGCCAACGACTATGTCGGCAAGGGCCTGTCCGGCGGCCGCATCGTCGTCCGCCCGCCGGCGACCACCACGGTCGACCCGTCGAAGAGCATCATCATCGGCAACACCGTCCTCTACGGCGCGATCGAGGGCGAGTGCTATTTCGGCGGCATGGCCGGCGAGCGCTTCGCGGTTCGCAACTCGGGCGCGGTCGCGGTGGTCGAGGGCGTCGGCGACCACGGCTGCGAGTACATGACCGGCGGCGTCGTCGTCGTGATCGGCGAGACCGGGCGAAACTTCGCGGCCGGCATGTCGGGCGGCATCGCCTACGTGCTGGACGAGGACGGCCGCTTCGCCACGCGCTGCAATCTGGCCATGGTCGAGCTTGAGCCGGTGCCGGAGGAGGACGATCTTCTGGAGCAGCTCCACCATCACGGCGGGGACATCGAGTTCCACGGCCGGGTCGACGTCACGTCCGACATGTCGCACCACGACCAGGAGCGGCTGCTGACGCTCATCCAGAACCACCTCCACTACACGGGGTCGGCGCGGGCGCGGCACATCCTCGACAACTGGACGGAGTACCGGCCGAAATTCGTGAAGGTGATGCCGGTCGAATACCGGCGCGCGCTGCGCGAGATGGAACGGGCCAGGATAGGCACGGCCGCGGCGGCCGAATAGCAGGAGGCACTCATGGGCAAGGTGACAGGCTTCCTGGAAATCGACCGCCAGGAGCAACGATACCAGCCGGCATCCGATCGGGTCCGGCATTTCCGGGAATTCGTTCTTCCGCTTCCGGACGGCGAGCTTCGCCGGCAGGCGGCGCGCTGCATGGACTGCGGCATTCCCTATTGCCACGGTCCGACCGGCTGCCCGGTCCACAACCAGATCCCCGACTGGAACGACCTCGTCTACCAGGGCGACTGGGAGGAGGCCGCGCGCAATCTCCTCTCCACCAACAACTTCCCGGAGTTCACCGGCCGCATCTGCCCGGCGCCCTGCGAAGAGGCGTGCACTTTGAACCTCGAGGACATCCCGGTCACGATCAAGACGATCGAGCAGGCGATCGCCGACAAGGCCTGGGAGCTCGGGCTGATGCGCCCCGAGCCCGCCGAGGCGAAGACCGGCCGGCGTGTCGCGATCGTCGGCTCGGGCCCGGCGGGCCTCGCCGCCGCCCAGCAGCTCGCCCGTGCCGGCCACGACGTCCATGTCTACGAGCGCGAGCCGAAGGCCGGCGGGCTGCTCCGCTACGGCATTCCCGACTTCAAGATGGAGAAGCACCACATCGACCGCCGCGTCGCGCAGATGGAGGCGGAGGGCGTCGTGTTCCATTACGGCGTCGATGTCGGCGTCGGGACGCCGATGCAGGCGCTGATCGACGGCCACGACGCCGTCCTGATCGCCGCCGGGGCGGAGCACCCGCGCGATCCCGGCATCGGCGGGATGGACCTCGAGGGCGTGCACTACGCCATGCCCTACCTCGTCCAGTCGAACCGCCGGGTGAACGGGGAGAAGGTCCCCGACCGCGGCTCGCCGGAGGAGATCTGGGCCGGTCGCCAGCACGTCGTGGTGGTCGGCGGCGGCGACACGGCGTCGGACTGCGTCGGCACCGCGTTCCGGCAGGGCGCGCTCTCCGTCACCCAGCTCGACATCCGGCCGATGCCGCCGAAGCACGAGGACAAGAACCTGATCTGGCCGTACTGGCCGACCAAGCTCAGGACCTCGTCCAGCCAGGCCGAGGGCGCGGAGCGCGAGTTCCAGGCGGCGACGCTCGAGTTCGTGGGGCGGAACGGCCGGCTCACCGGCGTGAAATGCGCGCGCGTCGACGAGCGGCGCCGGCCGGTCGAAGGCACCGAGTTCATCATCCGGGCCGATCTCGCCTTCATCGCGATCGGCTTCGCCGGCCCCCGCCAGGACACGTTCCTGAGCGAGGCTGCCGGCAGCCTCGCCACCGACCGCCGGACCAACGTAGCGGCGAACGAGAAGGATTACCGCACGAGCGTCGGCAAGGTGTTCGCCGCCGGCGACGTCAGGCGCGGCCAGTCGCTGGTCGTCTGGGCGATCCGGGAGGGCCGGCAGGCGGCCCGCTCCATCGACCTCGCCCTGATGGGCCGGACCGACCTCCCGCTCTGAGCGGGGCGGGACTGCTCAGCGGCGCGGCGGCCACGCGTAGTCGTCGACGCGGCGGACGGGGCGGGCTGACGAGCCCTCCCCCCGGATCGTCTCGATCGACAGGCCGCCGGCGCGGTTCGCCTCGGGCGGGGCGGCCTTCGAGAGTTCCTCGCCCACGCGCACCGGCACGGTGTCGATCGACGCCATCGGCGAAATGACCGGCTCCTTCC
>JAEZEK010000115.1 GCA_023417735.1 Pseudomonadota bacterium
CGGCGCCTGGGGGGGGGGGGGCGGGCGCCCCCCCACGGCCGCGATGGCCAATCTCGCCGAGGGCATCCAGGCGCTCGTGCAGCACATGCGCAGCGAACAGCAGATGGTGCGGGACTGGGTGGAATCCCAGGCCGAGCAGCAGCGGATGCTGCAGCGCACGCTGAACCGGATCGCGGAGGCGTCCGATCGCGGCGCGATGCCGCGCCGCCCGGTCGAGCCGGACGAAGACCGGCCGGCCAAGGTGCTCGGCGAGTACCGGCGGGAGGGCTGAGCCGTGGCGATGGCGCGCGCGCGGCGGGGACCGAGCCGGGCCGACTACTGGCCGGGCTTCGTCGACGCGATGTCGACGCTGCTCCTCGTGTTCATCTTCCTGTCCTCGATCTTCATGCTGGCCCAGTTCTTCCTGAGCCAGGAGATCAGCGGCCGCGATACGGTCCTGAACAGGCTGAACTCGCAGATCGCCGAGCTGACGGAGATGCTTGCCCTGGAGCGGGCGCGCGGCAGCGACCTCGCCGACACCCTCGCAGCGCTGCAATCCAATCTCGAGACGGCAGAGGGGGAGCGCGACCGGCTGCGCGACCTGCTCGACCGCGGCAGCGGCGCAGAGAGCGAGGCGCAGGGGCGCATCACCCGGCTCGAGGGCGACCTGCAGGACGAGCAGCGGCTGAGCCAGAGCGCGATGGCCCAGGTCGAACTCCTCAACCAGCAGATCGCGGCGCTGCGGCGCCAGATCGGCGCCCTCGAATCCGCGCTGGAAGCCTCGGAATCGCGGGATCGCGAAAGCCAGACGAGGATCGCGGATCTCGGGCGGCGGCTGAATGTCGCGCTGGCGCAGCGCGTGCAGGAGCTGTCGCGCTACCGGTCCGACTTCTTCGGGCGGCTGCGCGAGATCCTCGCGGGCCGCAGCGACATCGAGATCGTCGGCGACCGCTTCGTGTTGCCGGCCGCCGTCATCTTCCCGTCGGGCAGCGACGAGATCAACGCCTCGATCCAGGGCGAGCTCGACAATCTGGCGACCGCGATGAAGGAGCTCGAGGTCCAGATTCCGCCGGAGATCAACTGGGTGATCCGCGTCGACGGCCATACCGACGTGCGGCCGCTCAGCGGCTTCACGCGCTTCAGGAACAATTGGGAACTCTCCGCCGCCCGCGCGATCGCCGTCGTTCGTTACCTGATCGCGCAGGGCGTGTCCCCGAACCGTTTGGTGGCGGCCGGGTTCGGCGAGTACCAGCCGCTCGACCCGGCGACGACCGAGGAGGCCTATTCCCGCAACCGCCGGATCGAACTGAAGCTCACGGAACGCTGATCCGCCTCGGTGCGGCGGCGAGGGGCGGCTCGTCACCCGTCCGGAACTGCAGATCGGCGAGCCGCGCATAAAGCCCGCCGCGGGCGACGAGGGAGGCATGGTCGCCTTCTTCCACGATCCGCCCCTGGTCCATCACCACGATCCGGTCCACGCTCTTGATGGTCGCCAGACGGTGCGCGATGACGAGCGTGGTGCGGTCGCGCATCAGCCAGTCGAGCGCCGCCTGCACCGCCGTCTCGCTTTCGGCGTCGAGCGCGCTCGTGGCCTCGTCGAGGAGAAGGATCGGGGCGTCCTTCAGGATGGCGCGGGCGATCGCCACGCGCTGGCGCTGGCCGCCGGACAGGGTCACGCCGCGTTCACCGAGGATGGTGTCGTAGCCTTGGGGGAGGGCCGACAGGAACGCGTCCGCATGGGCGGCGCGCGCCGCCGCCCGCACCGCCTCGTCGGAGGCGGCCGGATCGGCGAAGCGGATGTTGTCCCAGGCGCTCGCCGCGAACACGGTCGAATCCTGGGGCACGAGCGCGATCCGCGCGCGCAGGTCGCTCGGCAGGGCGCGGCGCAGGTCGACGCCGTCCACCAGGACGCGGCCCGCCTCGGGGTCGTAGTAGCGCATCAGGAGCGAGAAGACGGTGGACTTGCCGGCTCCGGACGGGCCGACGATGGCGATCCGTTCGCCGCGCCGCACCTCGAGATCGAAATCGCGGAGCACCGGTGCGCCCGCGATGCCGTACCCGAACGAGACCCGGTCGAAGCGGATCTCGCCGATCGGGGGCGAGGGCAGCGGAACGGGGTTCTCGGGGGCGAGGATCTCGGGGCGCGTGGCCAGCAGCTCCGCGATCCGCTCGGCGGCGCCCGAGGCCTGCGAGACCTCGCCCCAGACCTGCGAAAGCTCGCCCAGCGCCCCGGCCGCGAACACCGAATAGAGCACGAACTGCCCGAGCGTGCCGGCCGACATCTGCCCGGCGAGCACGGACTGGGCGCCCCACCAGAGCACGCCGACGACGCTCGCGAAGACCAGGAAGATCGAGAAGGCCGTGAGCAGCGCGCGCGAAAGCGTCGCCCCGCGCGCCGCATTGTAGGCCTCGTCGACGCGCGCCCCGAAATGGCGCTCCGCCTGCGGCTCCTGCGTGAAGGCCTGCACGATCCGCACCGCGCCGATCGCCTCGGCGGCGAAGGCGGATGCCTCGGCGAGCGTGTCCTGCGCCTGCCGCGAGCGCCGGCGGACGCGCCGCCCGAAGCCGACGATCGGCAGCACGATGATCGGGATCGCCATCAGCACCAGCCCCGACAGATGCGGGCTCGTCACCACCATCATCGCGGCCGCGCCGAGGAGCAGGACGAGATTGCGGAGCGCGATCGAGGCGCTCGCGCCGGCGGCCGACTTGATCTGGGTCGTATCGGCCGTCAGGCGCGAGATGAGCTCGCCGGAGCGCGCCCGGTCGAAGAATGCCGGCGAGAGCGCCATGAAGTGCGTGAAGACGTCGCGCCGGAGATCGGCGACGATGCGCTCGCCGAGCGTGGTCACAAGGTAGAAGCGCGCCGCGCTCGCCAGGGCAAGCGCGCCGGCGAGCCCGAACAGAAGCAGGAAGCTTCGGTTCACCGACGTCCCGCTCTCGGCAGAATGGAAGCCGATGTCGATCATGTGCCGGACGGCGAGGGGGATGGCGAGCGTGACGAGCGCCGCCGCAACGAGCGCGGCGAGCGCCGCGGCGACGCGCGCGCGATAGCGCGCCAGGTACGGCAGGAGCATCGCCAGCGGACGGAGCGCCTGCCGGCCCGGCCTTGTGCTGGCGGCGGTTTGATCGGTCATGCCGGGAGGAGGAGCAAAATTACACCGGGCATGCAAGCGAAAGGGCGAGCGCCTTGATGCCGCGGGTCCGGTCGGCTATATGGCCCTCCGACGGACGTGAGAGCGGCCGGCGGACATTCATGCCCGCGAGCACCCGCCCGGTCCACCGGCCAGCCCAGACGAAGAGACACGATCATGAAGAGCGGCATTCATCCCGACTACCACACGATCAGGGTGGTGATGACGGACGGGACGGAGTTCTACACCCGGTCGACCTACGGGAAGGAGGGCGACACCCTCAATCTCGACATCGACCCGAAGACGCATCCGGCCTGGACCGGCGGCAGCCAGCAGCTGATGGACCGCGGCGGCCGGCTCTCGCGATTCAAGAACAAGTACGATTCCTTCCTCGGCTCCTGAGCCGGTCGAAGGACGTGAGCGAAAGGCCGGCGCGAGCCGGCCTTTTTCGTTCCTGACGGAAGCGGGCTGCTCGTCAGCGACGCAGGGAGAGCGCCTGGCGCAACGCGTCGAGCTGGTCCTGAACAGGGTTCGGAACGACCGGCGGCGCATCGGCGAGCAGGCAGGCGTCGATGCTCTCCACCCGCTTCTGGAGGGAGAGCGAGCGCAGCACGAGCTCTCTGAACGCGTCCGGCAGATCCTGCCAGGCCGGTCCGCCCGTTTCGGTGGCGAAGCCTTCGATCCGGATCTTCCGTTTCTCTTCGCTCGCCTGGGCGGGCGACATGTCGCCGTCGATGACGGAGCGATGGAGCAGCAGCCAGGAGGCGAGCTGCATCAGGCGCGTCGTCAGCCGCATGGATTCCGTCGCGTAGAGAACCGATGCGGGGCGGTGGAGCGCCTTGGCAGCGCGGCGGCCCTCTCCGTCGAGATAGGCGGCGGTCGCCTCCACCAGCTGCATGCCGTCCTGATAAAGGCTCCGGAACGTATCGGACTGGGTGTATGCGCGGCCGAAGGAGATCGGCTGATCGGTGTCGGTCCGGCGACGATTCACGTGAGCGACCTCTTTCCCGCGCCTGACGCGCAGAACGCGATCTCGGCGGCGGCACTGTCCACCCGCGGCCCTCGGCCGGCAATCCTATCGTTACGGACTGGTTAAGGGAACCGGCGCCCGACACCCAGGGCAGGGGCGGCCCGAACCGTTCAGCGCGCGGGGCCCAGCGCCGTGCCCGGCGTCAAAAAAAGAGCCGCGGCGAGGCGGCTCTGGAGAGTCACAGGGAGGCGTCAAACAGAGTGGGCAAGTGCCACTCGCGTCCAGAACGCTGGACGTCCTTCATTAGCAACCATAAAGGTTAACCGACGCTTAACGCCTCCGCTCTCAGACATCTTTCTGGGGAACGCTGAAGACGGAATGCGCGGCATCGCGGCTCTTCCGCTTTGCCGAGACGGTTTGCTGCAGCCGCTCGATCTCCCGGCGGAAGATCGCGATGCGCTCCTCGAGTTCCTCGATCGAGAGCAGGGAGAGGTCTTCCCCCACGACCGGTCCCGTGCGGCGGACCGGGCTCTCCTCGTCGAATATGCCCATGGTTTCCTCCTGCTCTTCCGGGAGTTTAGCCGGAGGAGCGGAGATTGTCAGGGGATCGCGTTGTGCTACTCCGGAAGGCCAGAGACGAAGGAGCCCCGCGATGAGTGTCAGGTCGGCCGCGGATCCGAATCCGGGCGTCGGCTGATGGCGGACGATCCGGCTGCAAGCGCGGGCACGTCCCTGCTCGCCGGCGGACTGGCGGGCCGGCTCACGGATGCGGGGCACGAGCTTGATCAGCGGGTCTATTTCGAGGACACCGACTTCTCAGGCCTCGTCTGTCACGCCCGCTACCTTCATTTCATGGAGCGCGGCCGCTCCGACTATCTCCGGCTGCTCGGCATTCATCATGCCGCGCTGGCTGAGAGCGGGCAGGCTTTCGCGGTGCGTCGGATGGAGATTGATTTCCTGAGGCCGGCCCGGATCGACGATGTTCTCACGATCCGCACCATGCCGCGCGGCTGCGGCGGCGCCAGGCTGTGGCTCGGCCAGGAGGTGCACTGCCGCGGCGAGGCCCTGGTGACGGCTGCGCTCGTGCTCGCGCTGCTCGGGCCGTCCGGACGGCCGATGCGGCTGCCGCCGGCGCTGCGGGAGCGCTTCGCTGGGCCGTCCTGCGCTTGGGGGCGCAGCGGCGACGGCTAGAGCGGAACGATCTGCGTGATGGTCGCGGTCGCCGGCGCCGGCTCGTCGCGCCGGATTTCCGCGAGGGCGGTCGAAACGACCGCCAGCGTGGCGGCGATCAAAGTCGCAGCGGTCACGCGGTCGATTGCAGTCATCCTGCGGCCCTGGTCTTCGCTTCAACAGGACGATCCAACGCATCGAAGAATCAATGGGTTCCAGGCAGGAACTCAGAAATGAGAGTGGTCCGGCTAACCATCCGTTAACCATGGCGTGGTCAAGTGGTGTCAGGGCACGGACCCGGCCTCCGGCTCTCGGTCCGAGGCACGGGAGCCGCGCTTTCGACACATTCGATGGCGAAAAGCCGGAACACCGAATTCGGGCGATCCCTACATGAATCCTGACGTCGTTCAGACCGCTCTGGCCGCGCCGGCGGGCAGCTTCTCCCTGCTGTCGCTGTTCTGGCAGGCGCACATCGTCGTTAAGCTCGTGATGATCGGACTGATCGTCGCCTCGGTGTGGTGCTGGGCGATCATCATCGACAAGACGCTGCTCTATTCGCGCTTCTCCCGGCAGCTCGACAAGTTCGAGAACGTCTTCTGGTCCGGGCAGTCGCTCGAGCAGCTCTACCAGCAGGTCTCCGCCCGCGAGGCGCACGGCATGGCCGCTCTCTTCGTGGCGGCGATGCGGGAGTGGAAGCGGACCTACGAATCCGGGGCGCGCACGCTGCACGGGCTCGGCGCGCGTGTCGACAGGGTGATGGACGTGACGCTTGCGCGCGAGGTCGACCGGCTTGAGCGGCGGCTCCTGGTGCTGGCGACCGTCGGCTCGGCGGCGCCCTTCATCGGCCTGTTCGGCACCGTCTGGGGCATCATGAGCGCCTTCCAGGCGATCGCCGCTTCCAAGAACACCAACCTCGCCGTGGTCGCGCCCGGCATCGCGGAGGCGCTCCTCGCGACGGCGCTCGGCCTGCTGGCCGCCATCCCGGCCGTCATGTTCTACAACAAGTTCGCTTCGCAGGTCGCCCGCCTTACGACACGGATGGAAGGCTTCTCCGACGAGTTCGCGGCGATCCTGTCGCGCCAGATCGACGAGCGGAGTGCGGCCTGATGGGCGCCGGGATGCTCGCGCCGTCCGGAGGGGGAGGCGGCCGGCGCCGCGTACGCCGCCGGCACAACCCCGTTGCCGAGATCAACGTGACGCCGATGGTCGACGTCATGCTGGTGCTGCTCATCATCTTCATGGTCGCCGCGCCGCTGCTGACGGTCGGGGTGCCCATCGATCTCCCGGAGACCCAGGCGAGGCCGCTCGAAGGGCAGACCGAACCGATCACGGTCTCGGTCGGCGCCGACGGCAAGGTGTTCCTGCAGGAGAACGAGGTCACGCCGGAGGAGCTGGTGGCCACGCTCCAGGCCATCGCGAGCAACGGCGCCGACGAGCGAATCTACGTTCGCGGCGACAGGACCGCCGATTACGGCATGATTATGCGCGTCATGGGCCGTCTGAACGCCGCCGGATACAAGCGGATCGGCCTCGTCACGCTCGAGGAGACGGGCAGCTGAGCCATGCGCGTCGGGCTTGGGGTTTCCATAGCCGGTCATCTGGCGATCCTTGTGGCGGGCCTGGCGGCGATCCCCGAGACGCGACCGTTCACGGTCGATGCGATCGAGGCGATGCCGGTCGAGCTCGTGGACGTCGCCGAGGCCACGGACCTCAAGCAGGGTGACAGGAAGGCGGAGGCCGTCCCCGTCGAGACCCCGCAGCCGAAGGCAATTGTGAAGGCCGAGGAGCCGGCCCCCAAAGCGGCCGAGCGACCTGCCGAGAAGCCGGTCGAAGCCGCGCGCGAGCCGGCGCCGAAGCCGCCGGAACCCGCACCGCAGGTCGCTGAGAAGCCGCCCGAGCCGCCGCGGGAACCCGCGCCGAAGCCGGTGCGCGACGTGATCGCCGAGGCGAAGCCGGAACCGGCGCCGGAGCCGAAGCAGGTGGCGGCGCTCCCGAAGCCCGTCGAGGTGCCGGCGCCGAGCCCGCCGCGGCAGAGGCCCCAGCCGCCGAAGCAGGTGGCGCAGCCCAAGCCCGAGCCCGTTGCGCCGAAGACGCCGGAGAAGCCGAAACAGGTCGCGGAGACGAGGCCGGAGAAGCCGAAGTTCGACACGAACGACATCGCCGCGCTCCTCAACAAGCAGCAGCCCGCGGGCGGCGGCGACCCCAATCCCGGCACGGAGCCGCAGACGCTCGGCTCGATCGACGGCCGTGCCGACGCCGCCATGACGCAGAGCGAGATCGAGGCGCTCAAGGGCATGCTCTATCGCTGCTGGAACCCGCCCCGCGGCGTGCGCGAGGCGGGGGCGCTCGCCGTCACCGTCTCCATCAGCCTGCAGCCGGACGGCAGCCTCGCCACCATGCCCCGGATCGTCGGCGGCGTTTTCGACAGCCTTTCGCAGATCGCCGC
>JAEZEK010000142.1 GCA_023417735.1 Pseudomonadota bacterium
CCCTTCCCGCGCCCGCCCCCGCCGCTTCCGAAGGACGAGGGCCGCCGTGCTGCGGATCACAGGTCTCGAGAAACGGTACCGCACGGGCGACCTCGCCCTTCGGGGCGTCTCCTTCTCCATTCCGGCCGGCCAGGTCGTCGGGCTGATCGGCCCGTCCGGCGCCGGAAAGTCGACGCTGATCCGCTGCGTCAACCGCCTGGTCGAGCCGACGGGCGGCCGCATCTTCCTGAACGAGGCGGAGATCACCGGCCTGTCGCGCGCGCGGCTGCGGCGCGTGCGCCGCCGCATGGGGATGATCTTCCAGGAATACGCCCTGGTGGAACGGCTGACGGTGATGGAGAACGTTCTCTCCGGCCGTCTCGGCTACGTTCCGTTCTGGCGATCCTTCACGAGGCGCTATCCCCAAGCGGACATCGAGAAGGCGTTCGCGCTGCTCGACCGGGTCGGCCTCGGCGAGCACGTCGACAAGCGTGCCGACGCCTTGTCCGGAGGGCAGCGCCAGCGCGTCGGCATCGCCCGGGCGCTCGAGCAGGATCCCGATCTGCTGCTGGTCGACGAGCCGACGGCGAGCCTCGATCCCAAGACGTCGCGCCAGATCATGCGGCTCATCCGCGAGATCTGCGAGGAGCGGGCGCTTCCCGCGATCATCAACATCCACGACGTCGTCCTCGCCCGTCAGTTCACGGAGCGGATCGTGGGCCTGCGCGCCGGCGAGATCGTCTTCGACGGGCCGCCTTCGGACGTCGACGACCGGGTGCTGACGACGATCTACGGCGAGGAGGACTGGGCCGCGATGCAGCGCCGGGCCGAGGAGGACGAGAAGGAGGACGCGCTCGACCGCGCTCTCGCCGCCGTCCCCGGTGAGACGGTCGCCAAACGCCTGGCCGGCCACGCATGAACGCCGCCGCCATGCCCCCCGCCGCGCGGCGCTGGCGGCGCCCGCCGCTCCTCGTCCGCAGCCGCCACTGGCGCGTGATCGTCTATGGCGGCCTGCTCGTCTATCTCGTCCTTGCGGTCGGCTCGCTCGAGGTCAACTGGCAGCGTATCTACGAGGGCACCGAGCGCGGCTGGCGCTTCATCCAGGGCTTCCTCGCGCCGGACTTCACCCGGCGCTGGCGCGACATCGTCCAGGGCTTCGAGGAAAGCCTGACGATGACGGTCACCTCCACCGTCGTCGGCGTGGCGATCTCGATCCCGGTCGGGATCGGCGCCGCCCGCAACCTCGCGCCCCGGCCCGTCTACTACGTCTGCCGGGCGATCATCGCTCTTTCGCGGGCCTTCCAGGAGATCATCATTGCCATCGTTTTCGTGGCGATGTTCGGCTTCGGCCCGTTCGCGGGGTTCCTCACGCTCTCCTTCGCGACCGTCGGCTTCCTTTCGAAGCTCCTCGCGGAAGACATCGAGGACATCGACGAGGCGCAGGCCGAGGCGGTCCGGGCGACGGGGGCGAGCTGGGGCCAGCTGGTGAACTATGCCGTCCAGCCCCAGGTGATGCCGCGCCTCATCGGCCTCGCGCTCTACCGGTTCGACATCAATTTCCGCGAGTCCGCCGTGATCGGCATCGTCGGCGCGGGCGGCATCGGCGCGACGCTCAACACCTCCATGGAACGCTATTCCTACGACACGGCTGCGGCGATCCTGATCCTCATCATCGTCGTCGTGATGCTCGCGGAATACGCCTCCAGCCACGTTCGCAGATGGGTGCAGTGATGCCGGTCGCAGCCTCCCCTCCCGGGCCGACATGGCGGCGGCGGACCACCGGCCGGCAGCTCGCGCTCTGGGCCGGGTGGCTCGCGCTGGTGGCGCTCTTCGTCTTCTGCTGGCAGGTGATGACGAAGAACACGATCTGGGCCTTCGTCTGGGACGCGCCGCGCCAGGCGGGCGACCTCTTCTCCAGGATGGTCAACCCCCGCTTCGGCTATCTTTCCGAGCTCTGGTGGCCGCTCTGGGAAACGATCAACATCGCGACCCTCGGCACGCTGCTTGCGGTCGTCTTCGCCTTTCCCCTCGCCTTCCTCGCCGCCCGCAACACGACCCCGAGCGCCACCTTCGTGCGGCCGCTGGCGCTCCTCGTCATCGTCTCCTCGCGCTCGATCAACTCGATCATCTGGGGCCTCCTGCTCGTCGCGATCATCGGCCCGGGCCAGGTCGCCGGCATCATCGCGATCATGCTGCGGTCGCTCGGCTTCATCGGCAAGCTCCTCTACGAGGCGATCGAGGAGATCGACACCGCCCAGGTCGAGGCGGTCGCGGCGACCGGCGCCTCCCGCGCCCAGCTGATCGACTACGCGATCGTGCCGCAGATCCTGCCGGCCTTCGCCGGCATCACCGTCTTCCGCTGGGACATCAACATCCGGGAATCGACCGTCCTCGGCCTGGTCGGCGCAGGCGGCCTCGGCCTGAAGCTCCAGTCCTCGCTCAACATGCTCGCCTGGAACCAGGTGACGGTGATCTTCGCCGTCATCCTGGTGACCGTCCTCATCTCCGAATGGGTGTCGGCGAAGGTGCGCCGGGCCATCATCTGACGCGGCTGGCTCCGACGGCCGTCGGCCTGATCCGGCGCGACCGCCTGGTCGGACCCGAACCGTGGAGCTCGTCCCACTCCGCTCGCGGCGCCGGCGCGGGGGACGGCACCGGGCGTCGCCTGCCGGCCGCTTCGCCGCGGATCGACGGGCGGATCGGACACTGGGCGCGGGTCCATCCCCGGCCGTCGCGCCTTGCGTCGGGGCGCGGCCCGCCCCATCTCCCCCGCGTCGCCGCTTGCACGTTGCGGCCCGCCGCCCGATCGGCTAAGACGCCCGGACGGCACAGGCACCCGTAGCTCAGCTGGATAGAGTGCTGCCCTCCGAAGGGACAGCGACAGCACTTCTCGCCCGCAGCGACAGTCCTTATTCCTCTAAGACTTAGAACGTTGTCCGCGCTGAGCTGACGCAGCCGATCCGTTTATCGGCACATTTCTTCCACACTCGGCCAGCGGCCCGCACCCTGAGGGACGGACATTGCTCGACCAGCGCGCGTGATGGTCGAGATTTTTTCGCGTCGCCTTTCCAGCCATTCCGCTCCAACGCCTCCCACGACGAGGATGCTCGATTCTATCCCCGGCCACGCCTCTGGAACGTATCATGAACTCCGAAGCGTCGGGGTTTCAACCGGGAGCCTAGGAGGACCGAGGCATGGCGAATGATCAGCATCTCAGAATCCGCGTTGGACGCATCGAGGGGAGCGCACGTGGGTGGCTCGCGATCATCGCCCTGCTGCTCATAGTGGGGATGACCCTCGTGTGAAGACGGGATCAGTGCGCACGGGGCTCCGAACAGGCCTGACGGTGTGTTGCTAGGCAAACCCATCCACACCTTGCCTGTTGATAACGGCAGCCGATTTCAGAAACTTAATAAGCACTTGCTCAAGCTGATGCCGAAGGACCTTGTCCTTGACTTCTATGTAAGAAGCGAATTCAACAATCGGACGTTTATACCAGAATTTTTCTTCATGCGTCCTAAGTCGTAAAGAGATATTTTCTGCTTTGCCAACATACATGGGGCGCTCGACGTTATCGTAGAGGACATAAACGCCTGCACACGCAGGCCAATCCTTCTTGTTGTGCGGCTGAAAGTCTGTTAATGATCCTAGACCCTCAACATCTTGGCTTTTGATTGTTTCGGACACGACTTGGTCAGGCACAGTTGCCCCAAGTGCCGCGGCAAGTCTATCACGCGTCGCGGCCTGCGGGTTTTGAATCCTACCGCCTTCTATGTTGTAGATCGTGAGAGATGACACTTGAGCGCGTCTTGCGAGTTCCCGTGCTGAAAATCCCGTCCGACCACGCTGCTCCCTAAGCCAAGTTCCAAAACTGGAGGGATCCAATGTGTCGCCTTCGACCACACGGCGTCGTGACCGAGCCTTGTTAACTGAAAGCGGACCCAGAATGTGCTCTATTTTCCGTCTGTTGACTTTGGTTGGCTTAGTCCGCCCCTGTTCCCAGGCAGCAATGGCCCCCTGTGTGACGCCAATCCTCTCTGCTAACGCAGCCTGCGATAGACCTTCTTTCTGCCTCGCGCGGCGGATCAGAAGACCTAATCCCTCTGCCACAGCTTCCTTCTCTGCCATCGATCGTGTGCTCAGGTGCGTGTGCATCTTCCGAGGCTGTCCTGCTGACGGTTTTCGCTGAAGAGCCAACGGAGGCATAGCAGATAAAGCGCTACCCGATCAAAGCAGCAGTGCCGGCACCAGCTACCTTGGCTAACCCCTTGCACCGACTGGCTCCCACGCCCTCTGCCTCGAGCCCCCTGTTCGCTGCGGCTACAACAGCGGCACACTGCCACCAAGCTCGGCGCTTGCTGTGCCGGGAAACTCCTTGGCTTCCCTGCCGCGGCGTCCTTCTTTCGACCGAGAGGGAGGCACCGGCAGATGGCGACGATCCGAAAGCTTCGTGGGCGCTGGCAGGCGATGGTGCGACGCAAGGGCATGGCGCCGCGTGCGAAGAGCTTTGACAGCAAGCACGATGCCGAGCGCTGGGCAAGATCGCTGGAGGCGGAGGGCGACCGCTGCGGGACGGTTCCGGACTCGCGCGTCGCGGAGAACACGACCCTTGCTCG
>JAEZEK010000174.1 GCA_023417735.1 Pseudomonadota bacterium
GTCACGGCCCGGCCGCCCCGCCTGCGGGAACGGGGCTGCCGGCCAGGCTCCGCCCCGCCTCGAGCACCGCGGCGTCGGTCCCGAGCGCCGTCGTCACGCTCCCCGTCCGCTCGTCATAGGGCGCGCCGCGGAACCGGTCCTCGCGCCAAGGTCCCGTCGTGATCGTCATGCCGCGGAACACCAGACGGCCGTCGACCCTCGCCAGGTGCATCCCGCCCGAGGACGAGCCGCTGGCGTCGCAGTCGGTGCGGTAGAAGCTCGTCGCCGCGCTGGAAACGGGAGCGCGCCGGATGGTGCAGCCCTGTGCGACCGGGACCGCCTTGTCGACCTCCTTCTCCATGCCGGCCGGATGGGCGGTGACGACGATCAGCCGGTCGCCCGCGGCACCCGGCGACGCCTCCGCGATCGGAAACGGCTCGGCGCCCGGAATGGGCTCCACGAGGCGGACGATCGCCCAGTCGTCGTTGGAGCCCGGCTTCGGTGGCGAGGCACCGAACCGCGCATTGGCCGGATCGAGCAGGAGGTCGATCATCATCCATTCGGCCGCCTGGTTGCGGAAGAAGCACTTCGAGCGCTTCCGCCCGGAGCGCTCGAAGAAGATGTGCCCGGCGGTGAGCACCTGCCGGTTGGTGAGATAGAGCGCGCCGCTGCCGACGGAAGGGGAAGGCGACAGGCAGCCGACATAGCCGGAGACCCGGCGGATCCGGCCGACCTCCTCTCGGGAGAGGCCGAGCGAGGGAGCGAGCACGAGAAGCGAATCGCGATCGTCGCGGCCGTCGATGACGTTCGCGCGCTGGACCAGCCCGGCCGAGAGCCATCCCGACATTGGCAGGCGCCCCGGATCGGCCGAGGCCGAACCGATCACGGGCAGCAGGAAGGCAAGGACCGCCAGAGCGGATGAGAGCAGTCGCATGGCCGCGACCATAGGAGAGCGCCGTCCGCCGCTCCAGCCCCGCCGGCGCTCCGGCCGGGCCGCCGCTATCGTCCTCCGAGTGCCCGGTAGATCTTCATGCCGGGCCGGCCCGTCGCCGGCATGCCGGCGCGCTGCTCGGCATCCCTGATCGCCTCGCGCGTGAGGGGGCCGACCTTGCCGTCCGGCTCGCCGATCTGGTAGCCGGCGGCGACCAGCAGCCGCTGCAGCTCGAAGCGCTGCGCGCGCGAGAGCGGCGGGTCGTCGGTCGGCCAGGGCGTGCGGAAGGTCGGCAGGCCGGCCATCCGGTCGGCGAGGTGGGAGATCGCCAGCGCGTAGGATTCCGCCTGGTTGTAGGCGTAGATCGCATCGAAGTTCTTGAAGACCAGGAAGCCGGGGCCGCGCGGGCCGGACGGCAGGAGCAGCCCCGCCTGTGCGCCGCCGGAAAGGGCGGCGCCGTCGGCCCTCACCACGCCGCGGCTGCCCCAGGTGGAGAGCGGCGCCTTCTGTTTACGCCCCGTCGGCCCGGAATAGTTCGGCGGCACCTTCACCTCGATCATCCATGAGCCACCCGGCTGCCATCCCGCCCTGCGCAGGTAGTTGGCGGTCGAGCCGAGCGCGTCCGGCACCGACTTGACCAAGTCGCGCCGGCCGTCGCCGTCGAAATCGACGGCGAGCCGCTCGTAGGTGGAGGGAATGAACTGGGTCTGGCCGAAGGCGCCCGCCCAGGAGCCGTAGAGCTCGTTCAGCTGGAGGTCGCCGCGGGTGACGAGCTTCAGCGCGGAAATCAACTCGCCCCGCCAGAAGGCGGTGCGGCGGCCGCCCTGGCAGGCGAGCGTCGCGAGCGAGTGCGGAAGGAAATTGTCGCCGGCATCCTGGCCGAAATTCGATTCCACGCCCCACACCGCGGCGATCACGAAGCGGTTGACGCCGAAGCGCTGCTCGGCCGCGCGCAGCACGTGGTCGTAGCGGCGCATCATCGCCCTGCCCTGCTCGACCCTCTCCTCGTCGACGAGGAAGCCGAGATAGTCCCAGATCGGCGTCTTGAACTCCGGCTGCGCACGCGACAGCCGCATCACTTTCTCGTCAGGCTGGCTGATGGCGAGCGCGCGGTCGGCGACGGCGCGGCTCACCCCCGCCTTCACGGCGGCGTCCTTCAGCCCGCCCACGCAGGCGGAGAAGTTCGCCAGCGCCGGCGAGGTGGCTAGGATGGGGAGGATGGCGAGGACCGCGAGGCGCATGCGGAATGGCTCCTTCGTGTTCCGAATCGGCAGTCTAGACCGAGAATCCATGCGAATGAATCCGGGGCGAGCCCGCCCGCGGGCGTGTCCGCTGTCGGATCCCCCTTGCGCTCGACGCCCGAGCGGCGACCGTGAGCGCCGTGACCTGAACGGAAAGTGCGGAGATTTCATGCCCCCGGAGAACGGACCCCGAAGGCGCCTCACGAGCGGCAGCGGCCGCGGATCGTCGCCATGCTGAAGAGCCTCCTCGACCCCGGTGCGCTGTGGGAGCGGGTGCGCAGCACCTATTGGTTCGTGCCCGGCCTGATGACGTTCGCGGCCATCGCGCTCTCCTTCGTCATGATCGCCGTCGACACGGCGATCGGGCCCGATGTGCTGGACGGCCTCGGTTGGGCCTACGCCAATCGCGCGGAGGGCGCCCGCGAGCTCCTCGGCACGATCGCGGGATCGGTCATCGGCGTGGCCGGCGTCAGCTTCTCCATCACGATCGCCACCTTCTCCCAGTCGACGACCCAGTTCGGCCCGCGCCTCATCACCAACTTCATGCGCGACACGGGCAATCAGATAGTCCTCGGCACCTTCGTCGGCACCTTCGCCTATGCGCTGATGGTCCTGCGGACGATCCAGTCCGGCGACGATGCGGATGCCCGCTTCGTGCCGCACCTCGCCATCCTGCTGGCGCTGCTGTTCGCCCTCGCATCGGTGGCCGTGCTCATCTATTTCATCCATCACATTCCCGAGAGCATCAACGTCTCGAACGTCGCTGCCCGGCTCGGTCGCGGCCTCGCCCATTCGCTTGAGCAACGGCAGAGCGAGGCGTCGGGTCAGGCCGCGTTCGAACTCGACCTGCCGCTCGGCTACGGCGCGGAGGCGCGGCCGGTCTGCTCCACCCGTGCGGGGTACGTGCAAAGGATTGCCGCCAGCACCCTGGCGGAGATCGCGGTCGTCGAAGACGCCTTGATCCTGCTCGCCCGGGAGCCGGGCGATTTCGCTCCGGCCGGCGCTCCCCTCGCCACGGTCTGGCCCGGCAGGCAGATCGAAGCGGAGACCGAGGAGCGGATCCGCGCCGCCTTTCTGATCGGAAACGAACGGTCGCCCAGCCAGGATCTCCTGTTCGTGGTGGACGAACTCGTCGAGATGGCGAGCCGCGCGCTGTCCTCCGGCGTGAACGACGTCTTCACGGCGATGGCCTGCCTCGACTGGCTCGGCAATGCGCTGCGGACCGCCGCCCGGGCGGAGATCGCGGGGATGGTCGTGAGGGATGACGGGGGCAAGGTGCGCGTGGTCGGGCGCGGCCTCGATTTCATGCTCCTGCTCGCACGCAGCTGCGACCAGCTCCGCCCTTATGTCGAGCGCGACCGGAACGCCTCGCTCCACCTGCTGTCGATCCTCGAGGAACTCGCCCGCGACCTGCCGTCGCCCGAACACCGGCGCGCCGTGGCGGAGAAAGCGGCGGCGCTCCACCGCGGCGCGCGGGCAAGCCTGACCCACCCCGACGATCGCGCCGCCGTGGATGACGCCTTCGCGCGGATCGAGGCGGCGGCTCCGCCGGCCTCCTGAGAGCGGCCGTGGTGCTTGCCGACATCGGCGGCGTGTCAGGCACCCTGCCGGAGCCGGCCGCGACGGCGTTTCGTCGGCGCGTGCTGCCGTGCGATCTCAGTTCTTCAGCCTGTAACCCGTGCGAAAGATCCAGGCGATGAGAGCGAGGCAGATGGCGAGGAAGACGAGCGTCATGAACACGCTCACCCCGATGCCGACATCGGCCCTGCCGTAGAAGCTCCAGCGAAAGCCGCTGACGAGATAGACGACCGGGTTGAAGAGCGTGACCGTGCGCCAGAACGGCGGCAGCATGTCGATCGAATAGAAGCTGCCGCCGAGGAAGGTGAGCGGGGTCACGATGAGGAGCGGCACCAGCTGCAGCTTCTCGAAGCCGTCGGCCCAGATGCCGATGATGAAGCCGAACAGGCTGAACGTGACCGCGGTCAGCACGAGGAATCCAAGCATCCAGAGCGGATGCTCGACCCGCAGCGGCACGAACAGGCCGGCCGTCGCCAGGATGATGAGGCCGAGCATGATCGACTTGGTCGCCGCCGCGCCGACATAGCCGATCACGATCTCCCAGTACGAGACCGGGGCGGAGAGCAGCTCGTAGATCGTGCCGGTGAACTTCGGGAAGTAGATGCCGAAGGAGGCGTTCGAGATGCTCTGGGTGAGCAGCGACAGCATGATCAGGCCCGGCACGATGAAGGCGCCGTAGCTCACGCCGTCGATCGATTCGATGCGCGAGCCGATCGCCGATCCGAACACCACGAAATAGAGCGAGGTGGAGATCACCGGGGACACGATGCTCTGCAGCAGCGTCCGGAAGGCGCGCGCCATCTCGAAGCGGTAGATGGCGGAAATGGCATGCCCGTTCATCAGCGCTCCCTCACCAGGCCGACGAAGATCTCTTCCAGCGAGCTCTCGCGCGTCTGCAGGTCGCGGAAGCGTATGCCGGCGCCGGCGAGGTCCTGCAGCAGCGCCGTGATGCCGGTCCGCTCCGCCTGCGTGTCGTAGGTGTAGACGAGCCTGTCGCCGCCATTGACGATCTCCAGCCCGTGGCGGGCGAGCGCGGGCGGGATGTCCGCAACCGGCTCGTGCAGCTCCAGGATGAGCTGCTTGCGGCCGAGCTTGCGCATCAGCGCCGTCTTCTCCTCCACCAGGATCAGCTCGCCGTGGCTGATGACGCCGACCCGGTCGGCCATCTCCTCCGCCTCCTCGATGTAGTGCGTGGTCAGGATGATGGTGACGCCGGTCTCCCGCAGCTCGCGCACGAGGCGCCACATGTCGCGGCGGAGCTCGACGTCGACGCCGGCGGTCGGCTCGTCGAGGAAGAGGACCGACGGCTCGTGCGAAAGCGCCTTGGCGATCAGAACGCGCCGCTTCATGCCGCCCGACAGCGTCATGATCTTCGAGTCGCGCTTGTCCCAGAGCGAAAGCGCCTTCAGCACGTGCTCCACATGGGCCGGGTCGGCCGGCTTGCCGAAGAGGCCGCGGCTGAAGGAGACCGTCGCGCGGACCGTCTCGAAGGCGTCCGTCGTGAGCTCCTGCGGCACCAGCCCGATCATGGAGCGGGCGAGCCGGTACTCGGAGACGATGTCGTGGCCGCCGACGCGCACGGTGCCGGAGGTCGGGTTGACGATGCCGCAGACGACGCTGATGAGGGTCGTCTTGCCGGCGCCGTTCGGCCCGAGCAGCGCGAAGATCTCGCCCTTGCGGATCTCGAGGTCGACGTGCTTCAGCGCCCGGAACCCGGTCGCATAGGTCTTCGACAGGTCGGAGACTTCGATGATCGGCTGCATGGCGCGGACAACTCGCGAGACGCGGAAGAGCGGCCGCTCGCACCAGGAACGTGCCGGTGCGGCGAGGGCCGCCTTTCTACGCCGCCGAAGCGAACTTGGCCACCCGCCCCCGTCTCGCCCCAACCGCCTCGCCGCTCCGCCGGCGGACAGGCCGCCGCGCCGGCCGGCCCTACCAG
>JAEZEK010000144.1 GCA_023417735.1 Pseudomonadota bacterium
GCGTCGCCGTGCGCACGCTCGTGCCGGGCTATCCGGCCGTGCTCGAGCGCATCGACGGGGCCGAGACCATCCACGCCTTCGCCGCGCTCTTCGGCGGCCCCGCGCGCCTCCTGGCGGCGACGGGAGCGGGCCTCCCGCTCTTCGTCCTCGACGCGCCGCACCTCTACGGCCGGGCCGGAAACCCCTATCTCGACCCGAACGGGCGGGACTGGAGCGACAACGGCATCCGGTTCGCCGCGCTCGGCCTGGCGGGGGCGCGCCTCGCGCAAGGCCTGGCGCCCGGCTACGCGCCGGACGTGCTCCACGCGCACGACTGGCAGGCGGGGCTCGCGCCCGCCTACCTCCATTATTCCGGCGCGGGACGTCCGGGGACGGTCGCCACCATCCACAACATCGCCTTCCAGGGCCTCTTTCGCGCCGACCTCTTCCCCCTGCTCGGGCTTCCCGAGGCGGCTTTCGCCATGGAGGGCGTCGAGTTCTTCGGCCGGGTCGGGTTCCTGAAGGCCGCCCTTCACACCGCCGACCGCATCACCACGGTTTCGCCGACCTATGCCGAGGAGATCCTCACGCCTGAATTCGGCATGGGCCTCGAAGGGGTTCTCCAGGCACGCGGCGCCGCCGTCTCCGGAATCCTGAACGGGATCGACGAGACGGTGTGGAACCCGGACACCGATCCGCACCTGCCGTTCCGCTACGATGCGCGGCGGACGATCTCGCGACGCGGCAACAAGCGCGCGCTGCAGCGCCGACTCGGCCTCGCGGAGCAGCAGGACACGCTGCTCGTCGGGGTGGTGAGCCGCCTTTCCTGGCAGAAGGGGCTCGATCTGGTGCTCGAGGCCTGGCCGGAAATCCGCGCGGACGTCCAGTTCGCGGTGGTCGGCGCGGGCGACCGGGGCCTCGAGCGGGCGTTCGAGGCGAGAGCCGCTGCGGAGCCGAAGCGGATCGGCGTCTTCATCGGCTACGACGAGGCGCTCGCGCATCTCGTGCAGGGCGGGGCGGATGCGCTCCTCGTGCCGTCGCGTTTCGAGCCCTGCGGCCTGACCCAGCTCTGCGCGATGCGCTACGGCGCGCTGCCGATCGTGTCGCGTGTCGGCGGCCTCGCCGACGCGGTGGTCGACGCCAACGCAATGGCGCTCGCAGCCGGGGTGGCGACCGGATTCCAGTTCGCGCCGGCGGAACGCGCGCCGCTCGAACGCGCCTTGCGCCGGGCGCTCTCGGTGTGGGAGGACGGCGAGGCGTGGCGCAGGATGCAGCGGAACGCGATGGCGGCGCCGGTCGGCTGGGAGCGTCCGGCCGAGCGCTATGCCGCGATCTACCGCGAGGCCGCCGGGCTCCACCGCCCTAGCGCCCCGGCGGAGGGGCCAGAGGAGGGCGTGGAGCTTGAGTGACGATCCGCATGCCGGCCGGCCGTTGGAAACCGCAGGTGCCGCGCTCGCCGATGCCCGGGCGGCGGTGATCCTGCTGCACGGCCGGGGCAGCAACCCGGCCGACATGCTCTCGCTCGCGCGGCTCCTGCTGCCGGAGGGCATGGCCGCGATCGCCCCGCATGCGGCCGGGTCGACCTGGTACCCCTATTCCTTCATGGCGCCGCTCGCGGCGAACGAGCCGGCGCTCGGCTCGGCGCTCCGCCGGGTCGGCGCGCTCGTCGAGGAGATCGCCGCCGCCGGCATTGCGGCGGAACGCACCGCGCTACTCGGCTTCTCGCAGGGGGCGTGCCTCGCCCTGGAGTTCTCCGTCCGCAACCCCCGCCGCTACGGTGCGGTCGTGGCGCTGAGCGGCGGGCTGATCGGCCCGCCCGGAACGGCATGGCCGGAGCGGGGCTCGCTGGAGGCGACGCCCGTCTTCCTCGGCTGCAGCGACGTCGACTTCCACATCCCGGTCGCGCGGGTGGAGGAATCGGCGGCGGTCCTCGCCGGTCGCGGAGCGGCGGTGGACGCACGGATCTATCCGGGCATGGGGCACACGGTGAACGAGGACGAGGTCGCGGCGGCGCGCGACCTCCTCGCGGCCCTCGCGAAAGCCTAGAGCGGCTTCAGGCCGGCCTCGATCTCCGCCCGCCGCGGCTCCAGGAAGGGCGGCAGCGCCAGCCGCTCGCCGAGCGCCTCGAGCGGCTCGTCGGCGGCGAAGCCCGGCCCGTCGGTGGCGATCTCGAAGAGGACGCCGTTCGGCTCGCGGAAATATAGGCTGCGGAAGTAGTAGCGGTCGACCTTGCCGCTCGACGGAATCCGCAACTCCCGGAGCCGCGCCGCCCACGCATCGTAATCCGTGTCGGCGCTGCGGAAGGCGACGTGGTGCACGCCGCCGGCGCCGAGCCGGGCCTGCGGCATGCCGGGCTGGACGAGCACGTGGAGCTCGGCGGCCGGGCCGCCTTCGCCCATCTCGTAGACGTGGACGGCGCCGTCGGCGGTGGCGTGTTGCCGGACTGGGCGCATCATCATGACCCGGGTCAGGACGAGGTGCGTCGGCTCGAGGTCGGGCACGCTCATGGTGATCGGCCCGAGCCCGCGGATCTGGCGGTCGGCCGGCACCGGGCTCCTGTCCCAGGGATGGGCCTCGCCGGCGCCGCCGTCGTCGACGAGCGCGAGACGCTGCCCCTCGTGGTCTTCGAAGGCGAGCGTGGCGCGGCCGTCTTCCATGCCGACGGGCGCATGCTTCACCCCCGCCTCGGCGAAGCGCTCGGCCCACCAGGCGAGCGCGTCCTCGCCGGCGACGCGGAGCGCGGTGCGCACCACGCTGTGGGTGCCGCGGCGCTCGGGCGCGGCCGGCCAGTCGAAGAAGGTGATGTCGCTGCCCGGCGTCGCCATGCCGTCGGCGTAGAAGAGGTGATAGGCCGAGACGTCGTCCTGGTTCACCGTCTTCTTCACGAGCCGCATGCCGAGCGTGTCGGTGTAGAAGCGCAGGTTCCCCGGCGCGTCCGCCGACACGGCGGTGAGATGATGGATGCCCTTCAGTTCCATGGCGCCCTCCCAATGGTGTGGCGGTGCTGACGTCGACCCTACTTCGTGCATGACGGGCCGCCGGTCGAGCGGTCATCCGCCTGACGGACCGTTTCAGCCTCGGTGAACCAGACGCAGAAATGGTGTCGCCGAAGCGTAAGGGGCGATGTGCGGGAAACAATCGTCAGGCTAAAAGAAACCGAGCGGCGGCCGTGCGAAACGAAGACGCAATCAAGCACCCTACGGACCGCCGCGGGTCTTGAACGGGCCGGATCGTCTCAGAGGAGGGAATGCCATGAATGCGAAGCCGATCGCCGCCGCGACCGTGATGCTGGCCTGCGCCGCCTTGTCCGGGGGTGCAGCGGCGGAGAGCGCGCTGGACAAGCTGCCGAAGGTGGAGAGCCTGCCCGCGGGCGTGATCCAGATCTCGCCCTTCATACCGGGCATGGGCGAGCATTGGGCGGACCCGAAGACGCTGCCGCTCGGCCCGATCTACTGCGTCATGGACGGGCGCGTGACCTGCATGGAGTTCATGATCGCGCAGAAGGACTTCGAGGAGGGCAAGTCGTTCGAAGGGCTGAAGCCCTGGTTTGCGGGGGCCGAGCAGCCGCCGATCGATCACATGGAGTTCAACTTCGAGCCGCACGGGCACGAAGGCTTCACCGTGCCGCACTACGACGTCCACATGTACTTCGTGACGCCGGAAGTCCGGGCGACCACGAAGGCGGCGATGAAGTAGAGCGCCCCGAGGCGATCCGCCCGGCCGGAGGCGTGCCGGGCGAAAAGGCCGCTTTCCCGCTACGGGCTCGTGTAGATGAGG
>JAEZEK010000297.1 GCA_023417735.1 Pseudomonadota bacterium
CTGCGCCTCCGCGGCCACGGCATCAATCCTCCGGCGGAGCCCCGTCGGGCGGCGGCTCCGCCTCCGGCCCCGTCGCCTTGGGGGCCTCGGCATCCTTGCGGATCTCCTCCGGCGTGCGCAGGCTGTCGCGGCAATCGACCAGCCAGATGTCGTAGACGGGGTCCTCGACGGCGTGGAGGCCGGGGCTCGCCGCGAACATCCAGCCGGTGAAGATGCGGCGGATCTCGTTCTCGAGCGTGATCTCGTCGACCTCGAGGAAGGCGGTGGTCTGCGCCGGCTCGGTCGGCGGGCGGGTATGGCAGACGCGCGGCGTCACCTGGAGCGCGCCGAACTGCACGGTTTCGTCGATCCTCACGTCGAAGCTGATGATCCGGCCGGTGATCTTGTCGAGGCCGGAGAAGGTGGCGACCGGGTTCTGGATCGGCTCGGCCGCGGCGGGCGCGGCAACGGACGCGGCGAGGAGGAAGGCGAGGGCGCGGAGCATGGGTCTCGATTCGGCGGGGTGTCGTCCGGCGTTAGAGCCGAATTCGGGCCGGCCCGTGGCCGGGGGCGCCGGTCACGGCGTCCAGGCCTCGTAGTCTCCGGTCACCTCGGGCCGCTGTTCGGGCCGCAGCAGCGAGCCCTTCGGCCGATAGGCGGCGGGCGTGCCGGTCATGTTCGGGACGTACGGCTTCTCCCACTCGTACGCCGTGTAACCGTCCTTGGTCGGCGGGATGTCGGTGCGGTGGTGCATCCAGCCGTGCCAGCCCGGCGGGATGCGGGAGGCCTCGGCGTCGCCGTTGTAGATCACCCAGCGCCGCTTGCCGGCAGCGTCCTGATAGTAGCGGTTGCCGAACTGGTCCTCGCCGACCGGCTGGCCGTAGCGCCAGGTCCAGAAGCGCGTCCCGAGCGTCTGGCCGTTCCACCAGGTGAAGATCTGCAGGAGGAACTCTTTCATCGCGTGCTCCGCTCGCCGAGCGCCGCAATAGCGCGCGCAGGCCGGGAAGGAAAGCGCGCAGGCCTCAGCACGTCGTCTCGGCCTTGCAGCTTTCGCGCTCGGCGGCGATCTTCTGCTGCAGTTCGTCGAACCCGACCGCACCGAAGACGAGCTCCTCGCCGACGACGTAGGTCGGCGTGCCGCTGATCCCGAGCGCGCGGGCGAGCTGCTGGACCTCGACGAGGTTCTCCTGGACGCTGCGCTCCTGCGCGGCCTTTTCCAGGGCCGCGACGTCGAGGCCGAGGTCGCGCGCCACCTGGACCGCCTTGGCGCGGTCGGCCGGGCCCGGGCGCGTCAGCAGCTCGCTGTGGAAGTCGAGGTAGCTCTTCGGCGCGATGTCCTTGACGGCGACCGAAATGCGCGCGGCTTCGACCGAACCCTCGGAGAGGATCGGGAACTCCTTCATGACGATGCGCAGATCCGGGTTCGAGTCCGCCAGCGCCAGCATGTCGCCGAGCGCCCGTTTGCAGTAGCCGCAATTGTAGTCGAAGAACTCGACCACGGTGACCGCGCCCTTGGGGTTGCCGACCACCGCCTGGTGCTGCGAGTTCACGATCTGGTCGCGCAGCTCGGTCACGGCCTTCGCCTGGGCCGCCCGCTCCTCCTCGCGGCGCTTCTCCTCGAGCGCCATGAGCGCCTTCTCGATCACCTCAGGATTGGTCAGGATGTAGTCGCGGACGATCCGCTCGATCTCGCGTTTCTGATCGGGCGTGGTCTCGGCCCGGGCGGGCATGACGCCGAAGCCGATGAGCGCGGCGAGGAGGGCAAGGCTGGCGCGCAGGCGCATGGGACGTCTCCTTCGGGGCGTTGCGGCGGCGGCCCGCGCTATCCGGAGCGCCGTGCTTCGCCGGAATTTCGGCCGCTTATATGGCAAGACGCCGCCGGCCGGCAGCCCGGTCGCGCGATCCTGCTTCAATTTGCCTTGACAGGCGGCACGGCGGGCGTGCCTTGCGGGGCGGGCGACGCCCTCGGCGCGCCGCGCCCGGCATCTGAACCGACCGAGATCCCATGAGCCGAATGACCAGGGTGCCGAGCGGCATCATCCACTGTCCCGTCACGCCCTTCGACGGCGCGAACGCGGTCGACCTCGACACCTTCGCCCGCGTGGTGGAGTTCCTGCTCAGGCAGGAGCCGGCGGCGCTCTGCGTGAACCTGCACCTCGCGGAATCGCTGAACCTGACGCTTCAGGAGCGGATGACGCTCGCGGAGGCGGCGGTCGCGGTCACGGCGGGCCGCGCTCCGGTGATCGTGAACGTCTCCACGCCAGGCACCGACCAGGCGTTGACGCTCGCCAGGCATGCGGAGCGAGCCGGTGCGGACTGCCTGATGGCGATAACGCCCTATCACTGGAAGCCGAGCCAGGACGCGATCTACGCGCACTTCGCCGCGCTGATGAATGCCTCGTCGCTGCCGATGCTCGGCTACAACTCGCCGCATGCGATGGGCGGCATCGGCATCGCGCCGGCGACGCTCGTCAGGATCATGCGCGACTTCCCCCGGTTCATCGGCCTCAAGGAGGCGAGCCACAATTGGGAGACCTACATCGCGCTCGGGCAAGCCGGCCGCAGCGTGATGCCCGGTTTCGGGCTGTTCGTCGGCACCGAATGGATGATCCCGTCCTTCACGCTCGGCGGGGTCGCGTGCATGTCGATCCAGGGCGGCATCGCGCCGCGTCTCGTGCAGGCGCTCCACGAGGCGACGGTGAGCGGGCGGCTCGGCGAGGCCCTGCCGCTTCAGGAGAAGCTCGCCGAGCTCTTCGCCCTCGCCATGCCCGAGTATCCGGCGCCGTCCAAGGCCATGTGGGAGATCATGGGGCGCCCCGTCGGCAATCCGCGCCTGCCCAACCGCCCGCTCGCGCCGGAGCAGGTGAAGGCGCTGGAGGGTGCCCTCGCCCGGCTCGGCATCCTCGACGGCGAGCCGCACGGCTGGGACTGAGCGGCTGCCCTCCACGATCGGCCGTCCGCAGCCCGCGCGAGCGACCGGTGGCGGGGGAGGGAGCAAGCTGCTAGTCAGGGCCGCGACAGGGCTGGAGCGCACCGGACGGGAGTGCGGCGCCGGAGCGAGGGCGGTTCGATGAGCGGACGACTGGCGGCGTCCCGGCGCAGCCGGGTGGAGCCGTTCCTGGCGATGGACGTCATGAGCGCGGCTGCCGACCTCGAGGCTGCCGGGCGCGACATCGTCCACATGGAGGTCGGGCAGCCGGGCGCGCCGGCCCCCCGGGCGGTGCTCGAGGCGGCCCGCAGGGCGCTCGAAGGCCGGCTCGGCTACACCGAGGCGCTCGGGATCCGGCCGCTCAGGGAGCGGATCGCCCGTCACTACCGCGACCAGTACGGGGTCGAAGTGCCCGCTTCCCGGATCATGGTCACGACCGGCTCGTCGGGCGGGTTCAACCTGACCTTTCTCGGCGCGTTCGATCCCGGCGCACGGGTCGCCATGGCCGCGCCGGGCTATCCCGCCTACCGCAACATCCTGAAGGCGCTCGGCCTGGTGCCGGTCGAGATCCCGGTCGGGCCGCGGACGCGCTGGGTGCTCACCGCCGAGGAGGTCGAGCGCGCCCATGCCGAAGCGCCGCTCGCCGGCGTGCTGGTCGCGAGCCCGGCCAACCCGACCGGGACGATGACGCGCCCGGACGCGCTGCGCGACCTCGTCGGGACCTGCGCCCGGCTCGGCATCCGCTTCATCTCCGACGAGATCTATCACGGCCTCGTCTACGAGGGGCGGGCGGAGACGGCGCTGGCGTTCGGCGACGAGCCGATCGTGGTGAACTCCTTCTCGAAATACTACTGCATGACGGGCTGGCGCGTCGGCTGGCTGGTGCTGCCCGAAGACCTCGTCCGGCCGTTCGAGCGGCTGTCGCAGTCCTTCTACATCTCGGTGCCGGAACTCTCGCAGCGCGCCGCGCTCGCCGCCTTCGACGGGCGGGAGGAGCTGGAGGCGGTGAAGGAGGGCTACCGCCGCAACCGGGCGCACCTGCTGGAGCGGCTGCCGGCCCTCGGCTTCGACGAGATCGTGCCGGTCGACGGCGCCTTCTACGTCTATGCCTCGGTCGCCCGCTTCACCAACGACGCGCACGACTTCACCCGGCGCATGCTGCAGGAAGCCGGCGTCGCGGCCACCCCCGGCCCGGACTTCGACCATGCCCGCGGCCAGCGCTATGTCCGCTTCTCCTTTGCGGGCACCGAGGCTGCCATCCGTGAGGGGGCCGATCGGCTGGCGGCCTGGCTGCGCTGAGCCATGCTGTCGGCCGCGCTCACCGGCCTGGCGCTCGGCGGCGGGCTGATCGTCGCGATCGGGGCGCAGAACGCCTTCGTGCTCCGCCAGGGGCTGGCGCGCCGCCACGTCTTCGTCGTCTGCCTGATCTGCGCGCTGTCCGACGCCGCGCTCATCGCGCTCGGCGTGGCCGGTATCGGGTCCGTCATCGCCGGCTCGGCAGCGCTCCTGCGGGTGGTGACGTGGGGCGGGGCGCTGTTCCTCTTCGCCTATGGCGCGCTCGCCTTCCGGCGCGCCCTCGATCCGGGCCGCCTCGTCGCCGCGGCGCGGACGGAGCAGAGCCTCGCCGCAGCCATTGCGGCCTGCCTCGCCTTCAACTTCCTCAACCCGCACGTCTATCTCGACACCGTCCTCCTCGTCGGCAGCCTGTCGGCGCGTTTCGAGGGCGCCGAACGGCTCGCCTACGGGGCCGGCGCGGCGCTCGCATCGGTCCTGTGGTTCTTCGGGCTCGGCTATGGGGCGCGGCTGGCGGCGCCCGTCTTCGCGCGGCCGGCGGCATGGCGCGCGCTCGACCTCGCGATCGGAACGGTGATGTGGGCGATCGCCGCCGGTCTCGTGACCTGACGCCGACCGGCCCCGAGGGGTCAGTCCCGGCGTCCGGCCGGATCGGAATCGCGGGCGGCATCGCCGGGTTCGCC
>JAEZEK010000381.1 GCA_023417735.1 Pseudomonadota bacterium
CACTGCCGATCTATCGCCGCCTCGCGGCCCACGCGTTGCGCTGAAGTCTCAGCTCGCGGCCCGCACCGACCCGGAGCGACCCGCCTCCAGCGCAAGTTCGCGCTCCAGCTTCTCTTCCTCCTGCTGCAGCTCGGCCATCGCCAGATCGAGCGCGGCGCGGGCCGCGTCGAGCTGCCCCTGCAGGTCGTGAATGGAGTTCTGAAGGTTCGCACGGCGCTGCTTCGCCGCCCGCGCGAAGGTCGAATAGGCGAAGTGCTTCTCGTCCTCGATGCCCGTGCGGCGGTGCTCGGCGGCGATCTCCCGGTCGAGTTCGGCGACCATCCGGCCGAACTCCTCGACCATCGCCTCGATCTGCCCGGCCTGCCGCCGCTTCTCCTCCACCTGAAACCGCTTCTGGCGGATCACGCTATCTCGCGACTTCATTACGCAGCACTCCCAGCCCACGCAGTCCGGGCGGACCCCTCGCGAATCAAGGCGAGCACGGGGCCGTCAAGGCTGCGGTAACCTTTCGTTTACAGGTCGGATCAATGATGCGGTGGAGGGCTTAAGGTCG
Organism: Pseudomonadota bacterium; assembly: GCA_023417735.1. Classification (GTDB taxonomy): domain Bacteria; phylum Pseudomonadota; class Alphaproteobacteria; order Rhizobiales; family Afifellaceae; genus Propylenella. The sequence goes on from JAEZEK010000381.1 coordinate 554, forward strand.
GGTAAACCCCGCCGGCTAACGGAAAGTAGCGATCCGGACGGACATTCGAGAAAATCGAGTCCGTACGAATCTCAACGGGAGTTTCTTAACCAGGCTTGTGAGCAGAGCCGCACGGAATCGCAGCCGAATCAAAAGGCTAGGGTTTTAAGTTCACAGGCCTGAGCTTGCCCTGCGCCGATAGAGTCGGTTAACCATTCGGATGTAGCGTTGCGTGGGATTGCCTGCTCGGGCGGGTCGCCGCGGTCCGGTGGCCGGCGGAGCCAAAAAGGGGATTGGCATGCGGGTTCTTCTGGTCGAAGACGACAGCGCCACCGCGCAAAGCATCGAGCTGATGCTGAAGTCGGAGAACTTCAACGTCTACATGACGGATCTGGGCGAGGAAGGCGTCGACCTCGGCAAGCTCTACGACTACGACATCATCCTTCTCGACCTGAACCTGCCCGACATGAGCGGCTACGAGGTCCTGAAGACCCTGCGCGTGGCCAAGGTCAAGACTCCGATCCTGATCCTCTCGGGCCTCGGCGGCATCGAGGACAAGGTGCGGGGCCTCGGCTTCGGCGCCGACGACTACATGACCAAGCCCTTCCACAAGGACGAGCTGGTCGCCCGCATCAACGCGATCGTCCGGCGCTCGAAGGGGCATGCCCAGTCGGTCATCCAGACCGGCGATCTCCGCGTCAACCTGGACACGAAGACCGTCGAGGTGAACGGCAATCGCGTGCATCTGACGGGCAAGGAGTACCAGATGCTGGAGCTCCTTTCCCTGCGCAAGGGCACGACGCTCACCAAGGAGATGTTCCTGAACCATCTCTATGGCGGCATGGACGAGCCCGAGCTGAAGATCATCGACGTGTTCATCTGCAAGCTGCGCAAGAAGCTGGCCGCCGCCACCGACGGCAAGAACTACATCGAGACCGTGTGGGGCCGCGGCTACGTGCTGCGCGAACCCGACGAGCACGAGTACCGCGAGATCGCGTGAGCCGAGCCGGTCCCGCGGGTCAGATGAGCCCGGCTTCCGAGAATGTGCGAACGAGGCTCTCGCGGTCGAACGGCTTCATCATGTGAACGTCGGCTCCGAGCCGCATGGCCTTGGCGACCTTGGTGCGGTCGTTCTCGGACGTGCAGTACATGACCTTCGGCTGGCTGCCGCCGGGCATGGCCCGGAGCTGCTTCACGAACTCGAGGCCATCACCGTCCGGCATGTTCCAGTCGACGACCACGCAGTCCGGCATGGACTGGCGGCAGGCCTCGAGGCCGGATCGCTCCGAGTCGGCTTCCTCCGTCACGAAGTCGTAGTCCTGCAGGATTCGCCGCGCGACTTTGCGGATCGAATTGGAATCGTCCACGATCAGGCAGTGCTTCATGGTCCAGTCCTCAGACGCCTAGCGGCCGCTTATGGCGATCGCGACCTTCGAGGGCTGGTGTAGCAGGCCGCCGTTACCCTACGGTCAACCGGCATACTTAAGACAAAGCTGCAAGGCGGCCCGCAATTCGCCGGCCGTTGTTCACGCCGCGGGTCGGGCTCCGAGGACCACCCGGTTCTCCTCTTCGCTGACGGTGATCGCCATTCCGCCCTCCCGGGCCATAAGCGCGGCATAGAGCGGCTGGACCGCGTGCGCGTCGAGCGGATTCGGAATCGCGCCTTCGGTCAGCACCTCGCGTACCCCGGCCGGCACGCGGGCGCGGTCGCCTTCGGCCGTGATGCGCATCACCGCTTCGTCGCCGTCGCGCTCCGCCGTGATGCGGATGGTCCCGCCCCGCGCGACGCAGTTCACAGCGATGAGGAGAAGGTTGAGAAGCAGCTTGGCCTGCGCCTTGCGGAGGAACGGCGCCGCCACCGCCCAGTCCAGCTCCGCCTTCTCCCGCTCCATGAAGCCTTTCGCGCAGCGACCCGCATCGGCCATGTCGATTTCCGAGCCGACGCTGCCCGAAGCCCCGAAGGCGAGCCGGGCGAACTGCAGCTTCGCGGAGGCCTGGCGCGCGCTCTTCTGGACGAGGTCCATCGCGAACTGGCGCATGGATTCGTCGCGCTCCTCCTCGAGCACCTCGAGCCCGTTCACGATCGCACCGACGGGGCTGATGATGTCGTGGCAGACGCGGCTCGCCACCAGGGCGGAAAGCTCGAGCGGGTCGATCTCGTCGCTGGTCATCGGTGTCTCACGTTCGGCGCTCGGAAAGGGGAGCATCTGGCCGGCCGATTCGCTCGGGGGTCGCCGGGAGGGATAACCCGCACGTGCGGGGCATCACAAGCGATTGTGATCCCTGCGCCTCATCGGGGATTAACCGCGCCTTAACCCTGACGGATGCTGACTGGGCCGGTTCCGACGGATCACTGCAAGAGGCCACCCATGGGACGTCTTCGGCTCGCGTCGTGGTTCCTGACCGCGTTTCTCGCATTCTCGCCTGCGGCCTTCGCGCAGCAGCCGGCGCCCGCATCGGAGAGCTACACCGCGGCCGAGATCGTCGCGGCAGGGCACAAGCTGTTCGGCCGCGCCTCCGGCGAGCTCGCCGCCCTGGTGGAGCGTGCCGTCAGCAGCTACGGCCTGCCGAACGGCTACATCATCGGCGAAGAGGCCTCCGGGGCGATCTTCGGCGGCCTCCGCTATGGCGAGGGCACCCTCTACACGAAGACGCAAGGCGAGCGGCACGTCTTCTGGCAGGGCCCGTCGATTGGCTGGGACATCGGGGGAGACGGCAACCGCACGATGGTGCTCGTGTACGACCTGCCGGCGGTCGAGGACCTCTTCCGCCGCTACGGCGGCATCGCCGGCTCGGCCTATCTCGTCGGGGGTCTGGGAATGACCGTGCTCGCCAACACCACGTCCGCCCAGCAGCCGATCTATCTCGTCCCGATCCGGACCGGCGTCGGCGCACGGCTCGGCATCAATGTCGGCTACCTGAAGTTCACGCCCGCGGCGACCTGGAACCCCTTCTGACGGCACTCTTCGGCGTTCCCCTGCAAGGGCCGGCTGGACCGGGCGCTGAACCGGCCTATCTGTTGCCGCTGCCATGCGAGTTGTATATCTGCGCAGAGGGTGGCGCGCCCGGAGGCCGCAATGATCCAATCGGCCATGATGTTCGCCCTCGGCGCCTTCGTGAGCGGCCTGGTCGCCCTGGTCGTTGCGATTGCGTTCGTGCGGCGAGCCCGTCGCCTCACTGCGGCGCGCCTGACCGCGCGGCTCGCGACCCGTCGCGCGGAGTTCGAGATCGAGCGCGACGAGCTGCGGGCCCGCCACGCGATCGAGACGCGAAGGCTCGAGCGCGAGGTCGACCGCCTCCTCGACAGCGCGACCGCCTACCGGCTCAACTCCGACATGAAGGAGCAGGAACTCGCCTCGGCGCGGGCGGATCTCGCCGTCCGGGACGAGGAGATCCGGGAGCTCTACGAGAGCTCCGGGCAATTGCGCGAGGAGTTGCAGGCGCTCCATAGGGAGAAGGCGGAGGCTGCCGTGGCGCTCCGCGAGGCGGAGCTGACGATCGAGGCCGAGCGCGCACGGCTCGCGGC
>JAEZEK010000451.1 GCA_023417735.1 Pseudomonadota bacterium
GCTCCACGGCGCGCGGGCGGGCCGGCGGTTCGACGGCCTGGAGCGCCGGCGATTGCCGATGCTGCTCGGCTCGCAAGGGCTGCGGCTCGGCATGCGGCTGAGCCTCCGCAGCCGCGCTCGGCCCCAGATCCGCCACCGCGCGAACGAGGCTCCCCTCTCGCAGCGCAGCGCCGGACGCGTTCTCATCCTCGGAAATGATCTGTCTGATCGACGCGAGGATCTCTTCCATGGAAGGCTCGTGCGCCGCGCTCGGATTGCCCATCAGTCCCACCCCGGTGCCTGTTGTCCGCCGAATCGGACGTCCACACGCTGCAAGTGTACAGGAGCGGCGCCGCAAACCCGACGCCGCACCGCTAGGAAACGGAAATTAATGGATCAGCGCCCGTCGGGCGTGCGCAGGCCGAACCACTTGTCCTTGACGGCCTCGTAATGGGCCTCGGGGCGGTAGACGTCGACCGGGATGCCGAGCACAGTCGGCGTCAGGCGGCCCGTGGAGCCGAGCAGGGCGAACGAGGCAACGAACCGGTCGTTCTGGGCGAGGATGAGGTTCACCCGCGCATCGAGCAGTTCCTGTTCGGCGTTGAGCACGTCCAGCGTGGTGCGCTGGCCGACCGCCCGCTCCTCCTGGACGCCGGCGAGCGCGATGCGTGCAGCCTCGACCTGGGCGCTCGCCGAGATGATGGAGGCCTTCGCGGCATCGAGCTGCCCCCAGGACGAAACCGTGCTCGCCCGGACCTGGTCGCGGGTCACGTCGGTTTCGATCTTGCGGACGCCGAGTTGTTCCTTGGCCTGCCGCACCTGCGCGGAGATCGCACCACCCTGGTAGAGCGGCACCGTCACCCGGCCGGTGATCGAGACGGAATTGTTGTAGTCGCTGTTGCCGATCCCGAACTGCGTCTGCGCGTTGCCCTGCAGGCTCACCGTAGGCAGCAGCTGGCCCTCCAGCTGCTTCACGGCAAACGCCGCCGCCTCGGAGCGATAGATCGTCGCGATGATAGCCGGATGCTGGGTCTGGCCGAGTTCGACGGCCTGCCCGAGCGACCGCGGAAGATGCTTGGCGAAGGGGAAGCTCGCCTGCAGCGCGCGGGGCTCGTGGCCGATCACCCGCCGATAGGTCGCTTCGCTCGCCCGAAGATTGGCCTCGGCGAGGCTCACCTCGGAAACCGAAGCCGCGAGGCGCGCCCGCGTCTGGGCGACATCCGTGCGCGTCGTCTCGCCGACCTCGAACCGATCCTGCGCGGCGCGGACCTGCTCCTCCAGGAAGCCGACCGTCTGCCGCCGCACATCCAGGATCGCCGCGTCCCGGATCACGTTCATGTAGGCCTGCGCGGCCTCGAAGAGCACCGACTGAACGGTGTTCTCGAGCTGCTGGCGGCTCGCCAGGACATTGGCGTCCGCCTCGCGGATCTCGTTCTGAGTGCGGAATCCCCTGAACAGATTCTGCGTCACCTGCAGGCCGAGCGTCCCGTCGGTGCGCGTCTGCGAGCCGGGAACGCCGTTCCGGCGCTGCTCGAAACTCTGCATCGTGACGTCGCCGGTCGCGGAGACGGTCGGCCGCCGGCCGGACTTGGCGAGCGGAACGCCCTCGTCGGCGACACGGGTATCGCCGCGGGCGGCGTTGATCTCCGGATTGTTCGAATAGGCGGCCGCAAGCGCCTGAATGACCGTTTCCGCCCGGGCAGAGACCGGGGCCATCCACATGAGGCACATGCCGACGCAGGCGAGGAGCTTGGGTCTGATTCGCATCTCTATCCTGTTGCGCCCAATGCAGTTCCTGCCTCACGGCCGGCTGTCACTACTACCATAATGTCAGGGACTGCTTGCACTGAGCCGGCTCTACGACCATCGTTTCGCCGCAACCGCGACTGAAATGCAACACCGGCGCATGGGCCGGTTCCGATCAGAACACGAAGGCGGGCTTGCGCCGGAAACCGGGAAGGCCGGGCGCCCAGCACTCGAAGAGCGGCCTGTGGCCGATCTCGTCCCCGGCCGTGCGCTCGTAGAGAATCGCGCGGCTGATCCGGTCGCCGCGCTCGACCACTGCCAGACGGCCACCCTTGTTGAGCTGGTCCAGGATCCGCCCGGGTCGGACCTCCACCGAGCCGTCCATCAGGACGACGTCATAGGGTCCTTCGTCGGGATAGCCCTCGGTCAGGGAGCTCTGGACCACGGCGACGTTGTCGACGCCGAGTGCCTGAAGCCGCTCTTCCGCATCGCGCACCAGCGCCTCGTCCTCGTCGACCGCGACGACGGACGCCGCCAGCCGCGCCAGGACTGCGGCCGAGTATCCGGTCATGCATCCGACCACGAGCGCGACGTCGGAGCTCTTGATCGCGAGCGCCTGCACGAGCCTGGCCAGCTGGACCGGCGCCATCATGCAGCGATCGCCTTCCGGTCCGCTCGCAACCGGCACGTCCCTGTCCGAATAGGCGAACGGCTTCTGGGAAGGCGGCACGAAGGTTTCCCTCGGAAGGGTCAGGAAGGCGCGCACGACTCCGGGATCGGTGACCTCGCTTGGCCGGATCTGGTTGTCGACCATGCGTTGCCGGAGGATGGCGAAGTCGGTCATCGGGGTGCCTGCAAGCTCGGAACCGGCCGGTTCTACCGGCGAGCCCGGTCCTGCACAAGGCTCGGGCCGACCGTCCGGCGAAGGGTTCTGGCCCCTCCACGGGCGTGCGAAAGCCCGCGTGATGGGCTAGGAGAACGCCATGAGGATCGGACGGCGAGCAGCTCGGCGGCGGGATGGACCGGCGCGCACGCGGCTGTCGAGCATCCTGCGCCAAGTCGGCCAGGCATCGGGCGACCAGATCCGGATTTCCGATCTCGCCATCTTCTTCGGCGACCGGGCCTTCGGCGCGCTCCTCTTCCTGTTCGCCGCGCCGAACCTCATTCCGCTGCCGCCTGGCAGTTCCGCGGTACTCGGAGCCCCGCTGATCCTGATCGCGGGCCAGCTCGCGCTCGGCCGCCGCGTTCTCTGGCTTCCGGAATTCATCGGAAGACGCACGATCCGAAAGGCGGATTACGAGCGCGCCCTCGCCCACGGGCTGCCCTACCTTCGGCGCACCGAGCGCCTGATGGCGCCGCGCCTCACCTTCATGTTCGGCCCCCTCGGCGACCGGCTGATCGGAATCACGTGTCTCCTGCTGGCCGTCATCCTCTTCCTGCCGGTGCCGTTCGCCAACATCGCCCCAGCGCTGTCGATAGCCTCGTTCGCCTTGGCCCTGATGCAGCGCGACGGCATCGTCGCGATCGTCGGATGGATCGCCGCGTTCGCCACCCTCGTCATCGTGGTGGTGATATCCGGCGCACTCTGGATC
>JAEZEK010000468.1 GCA_023417735.1 Pseudomonadota bacterium
CACCAGGAACAGGCCGCCGGCGATCAGGATGAGGTCGCGCCAGGAGAAGCCGTGATCGAACAGCGTGAAGATCGGCGTGGTGAGCTGCACGATGAAGGCGATGGTGCCGAGCAGCGCGAGGCGGAGGATGAGCGCCATGCCGATGCCGATGCGGCGGCCCCGGGAGCGCTGGTGCTCCGGCAGCTTGTTCGTCAGGATCGAGATGAAGATGAGGTTGTCGATGCCGAGCACCACCTCCATCGCGATCAGCGTCGCGAGCGCCGCCCACGCTGCGGGCTGAGCGGCGAGATCCATCAGGTAGTCCACCCGGCGCACTCCTCATCTTTCGGCGGGTCTTCGGCCGCCTGCGCCCGGCCGAACGACCGCGACGCCGCGCGATCGGGCGCGATGGCCTTCTTCCGCTGCAAACCCCACGGCCTGAAATGCACGTGGCCGACTGCGGGTTCAATGCTGTCCTCCAATGGTCCGCCGCCTGCCACGGGAACCGGCTGCTTACCGTGCGGGGCGAACGCGCGCCCCTGTGCGGCGCTCGAGGGAACGGAATGGGTCCCCTATGCGTCGAGACGTGAAGTCGGTGTCACGAAGAGGATGATCCCGTGAAGCGCGCGCTCTCGGTGCTTGTTCTGGCGATCCCCGCCGTCGGGATCGCCCCCGCGCTGTCGCAGACGGCTCCCGCCCCGCAGCAGCAGATGCAGGGGGACCAGCAGCAGCCCGGCGCCGGAGGCGACAACGCGTCCGGCGGCGCGCCCCCGAGCTTCCGGGCCGTGGTGGAGCCTGCGCCCGCGGGCGAGGCGGACGGCAGCGCCATCGGCACGCCGCCTGCCGTGGAACCAGGCTCTGCCGCCGCCATCCCGGGGCCGGGTGCGGAGCCATCCGCGGATCCCGCCACGTCTCCTTCCGTCCAGAGGATCGAAGGCGGGGGAGAGGACGTCGCCCCCGGCACGCCGGTGCCCGCGGGCGGGCTCTTTCTCGATGGCGAGGAGGGCGAGACCCGCGAAGAAGCATTCGACTCCGACGCGGCGGATGCCTCCGACGGGGAGCCTGGCAGCCCGCCGGTGACCGTCATCGAGACGCAGGTCCCTGGTTCGCCGCCGGACGGCACGACCCTTCCGGCGGCCACTCCGTCACAGTGACGGCCGAATCGGTTCCCGGGCTGCGCAGGAGCGCGGGAACCGGTATCATGGCAGATGATTGATGCGCCGAGTTGTTCTTCACTCGGCCACGTGACCGGAGGCTGGAATGAGAGGTGCTCCCGCCGGAGCTCCGGCCAGGCGCGTCCGCCGGAACACGGCCGCGCGCCACGCGGGCTTGCTCGTGCTCGCGATAGCGGCAGGTTTCCTCGTTGAGGCCGGACGTCCGGCGGAGGCGCAGCCGCTTGCGGTCCGCCCGGTCGATGCCTGCTACGGCCGGGCCGTCACGGACAGGATTTTCCAGGGCTGCGCATCGCCCACCTGTGCGCTGCAGTGCGCGCGCTGGCAGGCCGGTGTCATGACCTCCGAATCCGGCTTCGACCTGTGCGTATCCGCCTGCCGCAAGGCAGAGGCCTGGTCGCGACCCCGGAGCGTTGCCCCTGCGCTCGTCACGAAGCCGTAGGAGCCGGGACGGTGCGGCTCGCGCTCGGGCTCGGTGCCGTCGCGCTCATGCTGGTCCTGGCGCGCGTGTTCCTTGCCGACCCGCCGCCCGCGCCGGATGCGGATGAGCGGTCGGAGCCGGCATGGCGGCAGGCCGCGCGCATCGACGTCCCGGGCGAACCTGGCGGTGCGGCGGTCCGGAACGTCACCCCCGCGGGGGTCACCGCACCGCCGCCGCCAACCGGCCCGCTCGCGCGCGTGGAGGCACCGAAGCTCGCGCCCAAGGCCGTTGCGGCTCCGAAACCGAAGCGCTACTTCAACCCGGTCGTGGAGGCCGCCGGGCTGCTGAGGACCGCCGACGGCGAGATCCGTCTTGCCGGAATCGACGTGCCTGCCCTCGACCTCCAATGCGGCGCGGGCGATGCCGCATGGCCTTGCGGGCGCATGGCCCGGACCGCGCTGCGGCAGTTCATCCGGGGCCGAGCCATAGAATGCACACCTGCGGATTCCGAATCCGGCGATCCCCCGGAGCGCCGCTGCACGGTCGGCGGGGCGGACATTGCGGCCTGGCTCGTGGAGCACGGCTGGGCGACGGCCAGGGCCGACCGATACGGGCCGGTCGGCGAGCAGGCACGCTCCGATCGGCGCGGCCTGTGGCAGGCGTCGCTCGACTGAAGCGCGCGTGGGCACACGCGGTTCCGGCCGGACCGACGGGCCCGGCGATGCGACCGCGCGCCTCGTTCGTCCCGCCGGCCCGGCGGGGAGTTCTTAACCAGCGTCGCGTTAGAAGCCTGTACAGAAAGGACAGCGCGCCGTGATGTCGACCCTACGGGATTTCGAGCGGGACAGCCGCTTCATCTCCCACGTGGCCGTACCCGTGGGCCTCGCCGCGTTCGCGATCGTCGCGATCGTGGCCGCGCTGCTCGTCTGGTCGACGGCGCAGTCGGACAGGCTGTCCGCCGAACGTCAGCAACGTCTGGTCGAACTGGTCTTCGGCCAGAGCACCGACAAGGTCGCCTACGACCAGGAAAGCGCGACCGTCTGGGACGAATCGGTCGAGAACGTACGCGCGGCGGATCGCGATCTCGAATGGCTGGACGGGAACCTCGGGATCTGGATGCACGACTATTTCGGCATTGACCGGGTCTATATCCTCGACCCCGGCGACCGGCCGATCTACGAAATGCGCGACGGCGCGCGCGGCGATCCGGCCGGCTTCGCGCGAACGGCGGATGCGGTGCTTCCGTTCGCGGCCGCCCTCAGGAACCGCATGGCGGCGCCGGATGCCGCAGGGGATGAGGGCAAGTTCCAGAGCCCCGGCATCGCCGATTTCGCGCTTGTCGAGGGTCGTCCCGCAATCGTCAGCGTCAAGCCGATCGTGACCGATACGGGGCGGATCGAGCAAGAGCCCGGATCGGAGTTCGTGCACGTCGCCATCCGCTTCCTCGACGGCAGCTTCGTCAGGAGCATCGGGGAGCAGTACATGTTCCAGGGCGCGCGGGTCACGCGGGAGCCGCAGGCGGATCCGCAGGACCTCGTCCACCCGCTCGTGTCGCGCGGAGGGGAACCGGTCGCCCACTTCATATGGCATCCCTATCGCCCCGGCAGCCAGGTTTTCGGCCTGGTGGCGCCCGCCTTCCTGGCTGCTCTCTTCGTGGCGGCCGGCATCGTGGCGCTGCTCGTGAGGCGGCTCCGCCAGCGCTCGCGCGAGCTGGAGTCGAGCGAGGC
>JAEZEK010000022.1 GCA_023417735.1 Pseudomonadota bacterium
CGGGGCCGCGCGCCCGGGCGGCCGAACTGCTCGACCGCCCGGACCTGGCCTGGGCCGCCGGCATGGCCGCCCGGGATTGCGTGGCCCGGTTCGAAGGCGCGCTCGGCAGGACGATGGATGCGCTGGCGCCGATCGTCACGCGCATCAGGGACAGCCATGCCGACGGCGCCTGAGTTCTGGTCGCAGCGCGGGGCGAAGGCCTGGGCGCTCTGGCCCGCCTCGCTCCTTTACGGCGGCGTCGCCGGCTGGCGCATGCAGAGGCCCGGTGCGGCGGCGTCGATACCCGTGGTCTGCGTCGGGAACTTCACTGCGGGCGGAAGCGGCAAGACGCCGACCGCCCTCGCGCTGGGCAGGCTCCTCGCCGCTCACGGCCGTCGCCCCGGCTTCCTCACCCGCGGCTATCGCGGCCGCGAACGCGGACCCCTGCTGGTGGATCCGCTGACCCACGATGCCGCGGCCGTCGGGGACGAAGCCCTGCTGCTCGCAGCGACGGCGCCGACGGTGGTCGCGCAGGACAGGCCGGCCGGCGCGCGCCTGCTGGCCGGCCTCGGGGCCGACCTCGTGATCATGGACGACGGCTTCCAGAACCCGAGCATCGCCAAGGATCTCTCCATCCTCGTCGTCGACGCGGTGCACGGGCTCGGAAACGGCTTCGTCATGCCGGCCGGACCGCTGAGGGCCCCGCTTTCGACCCAGCTTCGGCAGACCGGCCTCCTGCTGGTGATCGGGGAAGGCCGCGCCGCCGCCGACCTCGTGCCCCGGGCGGCGCGCCGCGGCATCCCCGCCAGCGAGGCCTCGGTCTCCGCCGAGGCCGACGGCGACCTGCACGGCCTGCCCGTTCTCGGCTTCTGCGGGATCGGCCAGCCCGACAAGTTCTTCCGGTCGCTGGAGCGGTGCGGCGCCGATCTGCGCCGGACGATCGCGTTCCCCGATCACCACGCCTATCCGGACGCCGACTGCCGCCGGGTGCTGGACGAAGCCGCAGGGCACGGGCTGGTTCCGGTGACTACGGAGAAGGACCATGTGAAGCTGCGCGGCCGCGAGGGCGCCGCGGCACGGCTCGAAGCGGCGTCGCGCGTCCTGCCCGTCAGGCTGCGCTTCCGGGAACCGAAGAAGGTGCTTGCGCTCGTGGAAGCCGCCGTCGCGCGCCGGCTGACCGGCGACCCGCGGCGCTAGGCCGAATCAGCTCGTTCCGGCCAGCTGCTGCTCGCGCTCGAGCGCCGCCCTCGCGTCGACGTAGGGCTCCTGCCGGTCGACGCTCCAGTAGCGAAGGCTGGAGAGCGGGATCTTCACGCCGGTGACGGCGCAATGGACGAACGAGCCCGGCACGACGACCTGATAGTCACCGTCCAGAAAGCGCAGCTGGGCCTCGCCGTCGCGGCCTGTCCGTTCGAGCCTGTTCATACGCGGTATCTAGCGGGCGATGCCGAGCCCGCCAAGCGGCACGGGGCGCGACGCACTGTCATGCGGCATTCCGCGGCGGTACGAGCGGCTCCGGCTCGACGCGGCCGCGCCCGTCCGCTCCCGGACCTGCGCGCCGCCGCTGCAGCGAAAGCCGGTCGGCGTCGCGGCGGCGGACGTCGGTGACGGTCGCCTCGACCTCGTCGGCATCGAACCCGAGGGCGCGCAGCGTCTCGGCCCCGAATGCCATCGCCGATTCGAAGGTCTCCCGGACCTCCAGGTCGACGCCCATTTCCAGGAGCTCCAGCGAGTGGTTGCGGTCCCAGGAGCGCGCGAAGACCCGCGCGGTCTCGAACTCCGCGATCGCCATCTCCACGATTGCGGTCGCGGTCTTCGGATCGTCGACGCAAACGCAGACGACGGCTGCCTTGTCCGCCCCTGCCGCCCGGAGACGTCGCGCCGGGTGCCGTCGCCGAAATAGATGCGGAAGCCGAACCGAGCGGCCTGCCGGATGCGCTCGGCGGAGGCGTCGATGATGGTGACGGAGATGCCCCGGGCGAGGAGCACCTGCGAGACGATCTGCCCGAAGCGGCCGAAGCCGATGACCAGCACGTCGCCGCCGGCGCCTTCGAAATCCTCCTCCAGCACCTCCGGCGCTTCCTGCCGCACGAGCCGGCCGGCGATCCAGACCGAGAGCGGCGTCAGCGCCATCGTCACGGTCACGACCGCGGCCACGAAGGACGTGTCGGACGGCCACAGGGCGCGCACGGAGGCAGCCGCGGCGAAGAGGACGAAGGCGAACTCGCCTGCCTGGGGCAGCAGGCCTGCAACCCTCACGGCGTCGTTGTGGCCGGCGCGGAAGACGCGGGCGAGCCCATAGAGGATCGCCGCCTTGACGGTCATCACGAGAGCGACGGCGACGAGGATCGCGAGCCAGCTGTGGGCCAGAGCGTCGATGTTGATGGACATGCCGACGGCCATGAAGAAGAGCCCCAGCAGCACGCCGCGGAACGGCTCGATGTTGGCCTCGAGCTCATGGCGGAAGGAGGAATCCGCCAGGATCACGCCCGCCGCGAACGCGCCCATCGCCATCGACATGCCGCCGAGATGCATCAGCGCGGCCGCGCCGAGCACGATCAGCAGCGCGGCGGCGGTCATCGTCTCCTTCGCCTTCACGTGGGCGAGCAGGCGGAACATCGGGTTGAGGAGATAGCGGCCGGCCAAGTAGAGCGCCGCCAGCGCGCCGGCGGCCGCGGCGATCCCGCTGAAGAGCCCGCCCGCCGTCAGCGCGCTGCCCGCGTTGGTCGGCGACAGCAAGGGGAGGATCGCGAGCAGCGGGACGATCGCGATGTCCTGGAACAGCAGGATGGCCACGGACTTGCGCCCGTGGGCGGTCGTCGTCTCGTTCCTCTCCTGCAGGATCTGCATGCCGAACGCGGTCGACGACATCGCCAGGCCGAAGCCTATGATGATCGCAGGCTCCATCCGCCAGCCGGCCGCCCGGAGGCCGACGGTCAGGACCAGGCCCGTGACCGCCACCTGCGCGAAGCCGAGGCCGAAAATGTCGGCGCGCATGGCGCGCAGGCGTGCCGGGCGGAGCTCCAGCCCGATGATGAAGAGAAAGAGGACGACACCCAGCTCGGCGACGTGAAAGATCGCCTGCGCATCGCTGATGACACCGAGCACCGGGCCGACCAGAACGCCGGCGGCGAGATAGCCGAGGACCGAGCCGAGCCCGAGCCGCTTGAACAGCGCGACGAAGAAGACGGCGGACGCGAGCAGCAGGAGCGGCTCGGCGAAGATCAGCGTCCCGAGGCGGCCGGCTGCGTCATCGGGCATGGCTGCTCCTCACCTTCGATCGGCCGCGGCTCCCACATGCCCCGGAAGGCGGAGATCAGGGCAGGGCGTCGAAGCCTTCCCCGAAACCTGCGAGCGAAATCGGGATCCCGATCCCCTCTTCGGGCGTCTGGAAGATGATGAAGGTGGCCTGCGTGCCGTTGCGCATCTGGTCGACGAGCTGGTCTTCCATGATGACCTCGGCGACGCAGCCGTTCGGCAGGCAGCGCACGAACCCGGCCGAGCCGAGATCCGTCTCGTCGATCCTGAGGCCGAGGCCCCGCGGCAGGAGCACGCCGAGCGGCGCGAGCACGCGCAGGATGCGCGCCTGCCTGTCCGCCGTCTTCAGCACGATGACGGTGAGGCCGACATTCTCCCGGTCCTCGGCCGTCACGAACTGCATGATGACGCACTGCTCCGCCTGCGCGCCCGGCGGCGTGTCGCAGCGCAGCTCCCAGTCGCCGTGCTTGGACCTGACCGTACCTTGCGCGAGCGCCGCCGCCGGCAGGAAGAGGCAGAGGGCGAAGAGCGCGCGGGCGAGAATCGGCACGTGGGGCATCTCCATCAAAACGCCCGCGCGCGCCGCTCGGCCGGGCAGGCGAGGGGTAGCAGACCGCCCCCTCATGTCAAGAAAGTGGCGCGGCGGGGCGCTCCGGCGCGCCTGCGGGCGGCGCGCAAATTTGCCGCATTCCTGCTCATTGGCAGTGCGTTGCGCCGCTTGCGGCACTGTGGTTACTCGACACGATCATCAGAATGCGGGTATCGGCAGTCGGGCGAAGGCGCGGTGCGGTCGCCCGACACCTTCGGCCCGATGCGGAGAAACGGATTCCAATGGCGATACTGGCGAGAGGGCTCGCGGTCCTGACCTGGTTTGCGGCGCTGGCCGGCTTGGCTGCCGCTCAGGAAATCGATCATCCAGGACCCTATCCCTGGCAGATGAACCTTCAGGCCCCGGCCACCCAGGTGATGGAGTTCATCAGCTGGTTCAACTGGTACACGCTCATCATCGTGACGGCGATCACGCTGTTCGTGACCGTGCTACTCGGCTGGTGCATCTACCGCTACCGCGCGAGCGCGAACCCGACCCCTTCGCGCGTCTCCCACAACACACTGGTCGAGGTGCTGTGGACGGTCGTCCCGGTGCTGATCCTGGTGGCGATCGCGATCCCCTCCTTCCGCCTCCTCTTCGGGCAGTACGATCCGGCCAAGATCTATGCCGACTTCGATCCCGAGAACACGCAGTTCCTGACCGTCAAGGTCACGGGCCTGCAGTGGTACTGGGGCATCGAGTACGGCGCCGACGAGGACAGCGTGGCCAACGGCGCGCCGGCCAATGCGCTGAGCTTCGATGCGATCATGGTGCCCGACGCCGATCTGCCGCCGAACGGGATCCGCAACCTGTCGGTCGACAACGCGATGGTCGTCCCCGTCGACACCTTCGTCCGGGTGCAGGTCACGGCGGGCGACGTGATCCACGCCTTCGCCATCCCGGCGTTCGGCATCAAGGTCGACGCCGTCCCCGGCCGCCTGAACGAGACCTATTTCAAGGCCGAGCGGGAAGGCGTCTTCTACGGCCAGTGCTCCGAGCTCTGCGGCAAGGACCACGCCTTCATGCCGGCTGCCGTCCAGGTCGTCTCGCAGGAGCAGTTCAGGGCCTGGGCCGAAGCTGCCGCGATCGATCTCGAGGGCGCCTACGAGCAGCTCGCGCGCTCGATCGAAGCCGAAAAGAACAACACCGAGGTGGCCGCCCGCTGAGGGCGCCGCCGCGACGCGATGCAGGCTAGGAGCTGATCCGAATGGCAACCGCTGCGACTCACGAAGCGCATGCCGCCCACCCGACCGGGTGGAAGCGCTATCTCTATTCGACGAACCACAAGGACATCGGCACGATGTACCTGATCTTCGCGATCATCGCGGGGATCATCGGCGGCGCGCTGTCCGTCGCCATGCGCATGGAGCTGCAGGAGCCGGGGATCCAGATCTTCCACGGCCTCGCGCAGATGGTCTACGGCGTCGACGAGGGCATGGCGCTCGACACCGGCAAGCACATGTACAACGTGTTCACGACGGCGCACGGCCTGATCATGATCTTCTTCATGGTCATGCCGGCGCTGATCGGCGGCTTCGCCAACTGGTTCGTCCCGATCATGATCGGCGCGCCGGACATGGCGTTCCCGCGCATGAACAACATCTCCTTCTGGCTGCTGCCGCCGGCTTTCATGCTGCTCTTGATCTCGCTGTTCGTCGAAGGCCCTCCGGGCGGCTTCGGCGTCGGCGGCGGCTGGACGATCTATCCGCCGTTCTCCACCTCCGGCCAGCCCGGCCCGGCGATGGACTACGCGATCCTGTCGCTCCACATCGCGGGCGCGTCCTCGATCCTCGGCGCGATCAACTTCATCACCACCATCTTCAACATGCGCGCGCCCGGCATGACGATGCACAAGATGCCGCTGTTCGCGTGGTCGGTGCTGATCACGGCATTCCTGCTGCTCCTCGCGCTGCCCGTTCTCGCCGGCGGCATCACGATGCTGCTGACCGACCGAAATTTCGGGACGACCTTCTTCGATCCCGCGGGCGGCGGCGACCCGATCCTGTTCCAGCACCTGTTCTGGTTCTTCGGCCACCCCGAGGTCTACATCCTGATCCTGCCGGGCTTCGGCATCATCAGCCACATCGTCTCGACCTTCGCGCGCAAGCCCATCTTCGGCTATCTCGGCATGGCCTACGCCATGGTCGCGATCGGCGTCGTCGGCTTCATCGTGTGGGCGCACCACATGTTCACCGTCGGCCTCGACGTCGACACGCAGGCCTACTTCACCTTCGCCACGATGGTGATCGCGGTGCCGACCGGCGTGAAGGTGTTCTCCTGGATCGCCACGATGTGGGGCGGCTCGATCACCTTCCGCACGCCGATGCTGTGGGCGATCGGCTTCATCTTCCTCTTCACCGTCGGCGGCGTGACCGGCGTGCAGCTCGCCAATGCCGGTCTCGACCGGTCGCTGCACGACACCTATTACGTGGTGGCCCACTTCCACTACGTGCTGTCGCTCGGCGCCGTGTTCGCGATCTTCGGCGGCTGGTACTACTGGTTCCCGAAGATGACGGGCTACATGTACAATTCGATGGTCGCGAAGACCCATTTCTGGGTCACGTTCATCGGCGTGAACCTGGTCTTCTTCCCGCAGCACTTCCTCGGTCTCGCCGGGATGCCGCGCCGCTACATCGACTATCCGGACGCGTTCGCCGGCTGGAACCTGATCTCGTCGCTGGGTTCGTACCTCTCGTTCATCGGCGTGTTCATCTTCCTCTACGGCATCTTCGAAGCCTTCTCGAAGAAGCGCATCGCGGGCCCGAACCCGTGGGGCGAGGGCGCCACGACGCTCGAGTGGCAGCTGCCGTCGCCGCCGCCCTTCCACCAGTGGGAAGAGCTGCCGCGGATCCGCTGACCGGGGTCGGCAGACGCTAGAACGGGTCGCGGCCTTCCGGCCGCGGCTCACTTTCCAGGGGACGGTTCCCCGTACGAACGAACGAGGACTGGCGTGGCGTTCGAAGTGACGAAAGCGGAAGCGCTCGACGGCGGCGAGGTGCGCGATTTCGTGGCGCTCCTGAAGCCGCGCGTGATGTCGCTCGTCGTCTTCACGGCGCTGGTGGGCATGCTCGCGACGCCAGCCGGCATCCATCCGGTGCTCGGCACCGTTGCGCTGCTTTCGATCGCCGTCGGGGCAGGCGCGTCCGGCGCGCTCAACATGTGGTACGACGCCGACATCGACGCCATCATGCGGCGGACGTCGGGGCGGCCGATCCCGGCCGGCCGCATCCAGCCCGCGGAGGCGCTCGGCTTCGGCCTGACGCTCGCCGGCATCTCCGTCATGGTGCTGGGGCTCGCCGCGAACTGGCTTGCCGCCGGGCTCCTGGCGTTCACCATCTTCTTCTACGCCGTAATCTACACCGCCTGGCTGAAGCGCTGGACGGCCCAGAACATCGTGATCGGCGGCGCCGCCGGCGCGTTCCCGCCGGTGATCGGCTGGGCGGCGGTGACCGGCGACGTCTCGCTCGCGCCGGTCCTGATGTTCCTCATCATCTTCACCTGGACGCCGCCGCATTTCTGGGCGCTCGCGCTGTTCGCGCGCGACGACTATGCACGCGCCGGGATCCCGATGATGCCGAACGTCGCGGGCGACGCGTCGACGCGCCGGCAGATCCTCGCCTATTCGCTGCTGCTCGCGCCCGTCGGCCTCTCTCCCTATCTGTTCGGCTTCGCCGGGCCGGCCTACGGCATCGCCGCGGCGTTGCTCGGGGCGGAGTTCGTGCGGCGCGCCGTCGTCCTCCACCGCCGGGGCGAGGCCGATCGCCACCGGGCGGCGAAGGCGCTGTTCGCCTTCTCGATCGCCTACCTGTTCGCCCTCTTCGCAGTGCTCCTCGGCGAGGCGGTGCTGCTCCCGTGGGGATGGGCATGACCATGGCCGAGGGCATCCGCCTCACCCCCGAGCAGAAGAGGCGCCGGCGCACCCGTTCGGTTGCCATCGCGCTGCTTCTCGCCGGCCTGGTGATCCTCTTCTACGTCATCACTGTCGTGCGGCTCGGAGGCGGCACATGAAGACCTCCGGCGCGCGCAACCGGTTCCTCGCGATCGGCCTCGCCTCCGTCGTGCTCGGAATGGTCGGGATGGCCTATGCCGCGGTCCCGCTCTACGACCTCTTCTGCAAGGTCACGGGCTACGGCGGCACGACGCGCGTGGCTTCGGGCGAGTCCGACCGCGTGCTGGAGCGCGAAGTCTATGTCCGGTTCGACGCCAACGTCGTCGGGTTGCCCTGGACGTTCCGTCCCGAGGTGCCGCAGGTGAAGGTCCGCCTCGGCGAGACCGCCACGGTCGACTTCATCGCGACCAACACGTCCGACATTGCGACGGTGGGCACCTCGACCTTCAACGTCACCCCGGACGCGGCCGGCTCCTATTTCAACAAGATCGCGTGCTTCTGCTTCACCCGGCAGGAGCTGGAGGCGGGCGAGTCGATCCGCATGGGCGTGCAGTTCTTCGTGTCGCCCGACATGGTGGACGACCGGAACATGAAGCCGGTCCGGGCGATCACCCTGTCCTACACGTTCTTCCCCGCCGAGCCGGCGGGACAGCCCGTCGCGCGCTCGGAAGCGGACGGGGCGAGCAAACCACTTTAGGAGCATCGGGGCGCGCAGGCGCAACGGAAGTCTGGGAAGGCATGGCAATGGCTGACGCTCACGCGAAGCACCACGATTATCACCTCGTCGACCCGAGCCCCTGGCCGTTCATCGGCTCGATGTCGGCCTTCGCGCTGGCGCTCGGCGCGATCTATGCCATGCACGGCGGCAGCTGGCTCTGGACCGCCCCCGGCTTCATCGGCGTGCTCTACACGATGTTCGCCTGGTGGGCCGACGTCATCAAGGAATCGCATCGCGGCTACCACACGCGTGTCGTCCAGCTGCATCTGCGCTACGGGATGCTGCTCTTCATCGCCTCCGAGGTGATGTTCTTCGTCGCCTGGTTCTGGGCGTTCTACGATGCGAGCCTGTTCACCAACGAGGCGATCCAGTACGGCCGTGTCGAGGCGACCGGCGGCCAGTGGCCGCCCGCCGGCATGGAGGTGCTCGATCCCTGGCACCTGCCGCTGCTCAACACGCTGCTGCTCCTGACCTCCGGCACCACGGTCACCTGGGCGCACCACGCGCTGCTGCATGACGACCGCAAGGGCCTTGTCTGGGGCCTGACGATCACCGTCCTGCTCGGCATCCTGTTCTCCTTCGTGCAGGCCTACGAATATTCGGTCGCGCCGTTCAGCTTCTCCAACTCGATCTATGGCGCCACCTTCTTCATGGCGACCGGCTTCCACGGCTTCCACGTGTTGATCGGCACGATCTTCCTTCTGGTCTGCCT
>JAEZEK010000024.1 GCA_023417735.1 Pseudomonadota bacterium
AGTTCGAGCCGCTCCTCGAAGGCCGCTCCGCCGCCCAGGCCGAGCTCGCCTACCGGCAGGCGCTTCGCGGCGGCCGCGGCCGGGACCGCGCGGCGAGGCGCACGCTCTTCGGGCCGCACCGCACCGATCTCGACGTGCTCTTCGCCGAGAAGGGTGTCCCGGCGGCGCTGTCCTCCACCGGCGAGCAGAAGGCTCTGCTGATCGGCCTCGTGCTCGCCCATGCGGAACTCGTTGCGGCGACGAGCGGCCTCGTGCCGGTCCTGCTCCTCGACGAGATCGCCGCCCATCTCGACGAGAACCGCCGCGCTGCGCTGTTCGAGCGGCTCCATGCGCTCGGCGGACAGGCGCTGATGACCGGCACCGACCCGCTGCTCTTCCGGGACCTCCCCGGCACCGGTTCCGTCTACCGGGTCTCGAACGGGGCGGTCATGCGCGAAAATGGCGTGGATCGGGGCGGATAGGGCGCACGCCCGGCCCGTTTTCGCCTTCAATTGCGTTCACGTCGACACCATCTATAAGTGGCCCGGCAACCGCACCCGAGTCTCATGTCCGACGATACGAACGCCATCGATTCCGGCGCACCCGACGAGTACGGGGCCGGCTCCATCAAGGTCCTCAAGGGGCTCGACGCCGTGCGGAAGCGGCCGGGCATGTATATCGGCGACACGGACGACGGCTCGGGGCTGCACCACATGGTGTATGAGGTCGTCGACAACGCCATCGACGAGGCGCTCGCGGGGCACGCGAGCCACGTCGAGGTGATCCTGAACGCCGACGGCTCCGTCACGGTCAGCGATGACGGCCGCGGGATTCCGACCGACATCCATCCGGAGGAGGGCGTCTCGGCCGCCGAGGTCATCATGACCCAGCTCCATGCCGGCGGTAAGTTCGACCAGAATTCCTACAAGGTCTCGGGCGGGCTCCACGGCGTCGGCGTCTCGGTGGTGAACGCGCTCTCGACCTGGCTGGATCTCGTCGTCTGGCGCTCCGGCCGTCGCCACGAGATGCGCTTCGAGGACGGCGTGGCGGTCGCGCCGCTGAGGGTCACGGGGCCGGCGGACGGGCGGAAGGGCACGCAGGTCACCTTCATGCCGTCGCCCAGGACCTTCACCATGGTCGATTTCGACTATGCGACGCTGGAGCACCGGCTGCGCGAGCTGGCCTTCCTGAATTCCGGCGTGGCGATCGTGCTGACCGACCGGCGCGGGCCCGACGAGAAGCGCGAGGAGATGCGCTACGACGGCGGCCTGCAAGCCTTCGTCCGTTTCCTCGACCGCGCCAAGAAGCCGCTCATCGCGCAGCCGATCGCGCTGAAGACCGAGCGCGACGGCATCACGGTCGAGGCGGCGCTGTGGTGGAACGACACCTACCACGAGAACGTGCTCTGCTTCACGAACAACATCCCGCAGCGCGACGGCGGCACGCATCTCGCCGGCTTCCGCGGCGCGCTCACGCGCCAGGTCACCGGCTATGCGGAGGCCTCGGGCGTGACCAAGCGCGAGAAGGTCTCGCTGACCGGCGAGGACTGCCGCGAGGGCCTCACCTGCGTCCTCTCCGTCAAGGTGCCCGACCCGAAGTTCTCCTCGCAGACCAAGGACAAGCTCGTGTCCTCGGAGGTCCGCCCGGTGGTCGAGAACGCGATCAACGAGGCGCTCGGGACCTGGCTCGAGGAGCATCCGGCCGAAGGCCGCATCATCGCCGGCAAGGTCGCCGAGGCCGCCGCCGCGCGCGAGGCCGCCCGCCGCGCCCGTGACCTCACGCGCCGCAAGGGCGCGCTCGACATGGCCTCGCTCCCGGGCAAGCTCGCGGACTGCCAGGAGCGCGATCCCGCCGCCTCCGAGCTCTTCCTGGTGGAGGGCGATTCGGCCGGCGGATCCGCCAAGCAGGGCCGCAACCGCGCCTTCCAGGCGGTGCTGCCGCTGCGCGGCAAGATCCTCAACGTCGAGCGCGCGCGCTTCGACAAGATGCTCTCCAGCCAGGAGATCGGGAC
The DNA here is from genome assembly GCA_023417735.1 of Pseudomonadota bacterium. GTDB lineage: Bacteria > Pseudomonadota > Alphaproteobacteria > Rhizobiales > Afifellaceae > Propylenella. The sequence goes on from JAEZEK010000024.1 coordinate 1,991, forward strand.
CCTCATCACGGCGCTCGGCACGGGCATCGGCAAGGAGGAGTTCAACCCGGACAAGCTGCGCTACCACAAGATCATCATCATGACGGACGCCGACGTCGACGGCGCCCACATCCGCACGCTGCTCCTCACCTTCTTCTTCCGCCAGATGCCGGAACTGTTCGAGCGCGGCCACCTCTACATCGCCCAGCCGCCGCTCTACAAAGTCACGCGCGGCAAGTCGGAGCAGTACCTGAAGGACGAGCGCGCTCTGGAGGACTACCTGGCCGGCGGCGGCATCGAGGACGCCGTGCTGACGCTCTCCACCGGCGAGGAGCGGGGCGGGCAGGACCTGCGCGCCATCGTCGACGAGGCGCGGCAGATCCGCGGCATCATCGAGGGCATGCATTCCCGCTACAACCGCAGCGTCATCGAGCAGGCGGCGATCGCCGGCGCGCTCGACCCGGCGCTCCTCGACAACCCGGAGCAGGGCACCGCCGCGGCCGAGTACATCGCCCGGCGTCTCGACGTGCTGGCCGACGAGACCGAACGCGGCTGGACCGGCGCCTTCAGCGACGAGAGCGGCCTCACCTTCGAGCGCGTCGTGCGCGGCGTCACCGAGGTCGCAGCCATCGACCCGGCCCTTATGGCCTCCGCCGACGCGCGCCGGCTCGACGCGCACGAGGACTCGCTCCGCAGCCTCTACCGCGAGCCGGCCATGCTGCGCCGCAAGGGCGAGGAGACGCCGATCTACGGGCCGCGCGACCTGCTGGAGGCGATCCTCGCCTACGGCCGCAAGGGCATCTCCATGCAGCGCTACAAGGGGCTTGGCGAGATGAACCCGGAGCAGCTCTGGGAGACGACGCTCGACCCGAACGTCCGCTCGCTGCTGCAGGTCCGCATCCGCGAGGTCGACGAGGCCGACGACATCTTCACCAAGCTGATGGGCGACGAGGTCGAGCCGCGCCGCGAGTTCATCCAGGCGAACGCCCTGTCGGTGGCGAACCTCGACGTGTGAGGGCGCGCGCCTATCCTCGCCCGATTTCTCTGCCCCGGGCGAGCGCCGTTCGGCCGGCAGCGCTTCTGCCGCGTTTCGTTCAAACCTTAGGGAAGGGTCGCGTCCCGTGAACTTCCGCCACGAACCGCTTTATCCCTCGCGGCGCTCCCCGGTCTTCGGCCGGAACGTCGTCGCCACCTCGCATCCGCTCGCGGCGCAGGCGGGGCTTCGCATGCTGGAGCGCGGCGGCAATGCGGTCGATGCCGCGCTCGCGGCGGCGATCGCGCTCGTCGTCGTCGAGCCGACCGGCAACGGGCTCGGATCGGACGCCTTCTGCATCCTGTGGGACGGGCAGGACCTGCACGGCCTGAACGCCTCCGGCCGCTCGCCCGCCGGCTGGACCCCCGAACGCTTCAAGGGGCGGTCGGCCATGCCGGATGCGGGCTGGGAGACGGTCACCGCGCCCGGCGCCGTTTCGGCCTGGGTCGCCCTTTCCCGCCGCTTCGGCCGGCTGCCCTTCGCGGCGCTCTTCGAGCCGGCCGTCGGCTATGCCGAGCGCGGCTTCCACGTCACCCCGGTCGTTGCCGAGGTCTGGCGGCGCGGCGCGGCCCTGCTCGGGCGGCAGCCGGGCTTCGCGGAAGCGTTCATGCCGGACGGCCGCGCCCCGGCCGCCGGAGAGCTCTTCCGCTGCGAGCCCCTGGCGCGGTCGCTGCGCCTCGTCGCGGAGAGCGAGGGGGAGGCGTTCTATCGCGGGCCTCTCGGCGAGGCGGTCGCGGCGTTCGCGGCCGCCCCCCGCGCCCCGCGCGACGCCCAGGACCACCCCCCGCCC
>JAEZEK010000058.1 GCA_023417735.1 Pseudomonadota bacterium
GCCCAGCCTCGAGATCGATCCCCGCGCGGCGCAGCCGGCTCCGCAGCCTGTGCCCCGCGCCGCGCCGTCGGAGTTCGCCAAGCAGGCGCAGCCCCGCCGGATGGGCGATCCGGCGCCGGCCGCCGGCCACCTCGATCCGCGCGGGCGAGTCGCGCAGCCGGAGCCCCGGCGTGAGGACGATCACCTCGACATCCCGGCGTTCCTGCGCCGCCAGTCGAGCTGATCCGGCCTCGGCCGAATCGCCCCGATGACGATCGCGCCGGCCCGCCAGAGCGGGCCGGCATCGTTTGTGCCCGGATGTATCCGAGGCGATGAAAATCAAGGTTTTCCAATAGCTTAGTCGGTAACAAAGCGTAAGAAACCTTGATTGGCAGACGCCGCTCTCGACTTGTAGTTTCCCGGCAACGAATCGGCGAAACGAGGCCGCAGCGGTCATTCCGCAGCGGCAGCCGCAAAGCGGGGATTGACCGAGAATGGGTGCAACCAGCGCCATGCAGAAGACGCTCCGCGCCAGGATAGACATCGCGGGGATCGGCGTGCACAGCGGCAAGCCCGTCCGCATGGCCATGCTGCCGGCGGACGCGGACACCGGCGTGGTGTTCGTGCGGCACGGAGCGGGCGGCGAGGTCGAGATCCCCGCCCTGAGCAGTTCGGTCGGCGCGACGGAACTGTCGACCGTGCTCGGATCGCCGAACGGGACGAGCGTGGCGACGGTCGAACATCTGATGGCCGCCCTTTCGGCCCTCGGGGTGGACAACGTCGTCATCGAGATCGACGCCCCGGAAGTGCCGGTGATGGACGGCAGCGCGCGCGCCTTCGTCGAGGCGATTGAGCAGGTCGGGCTCAAGGCGCAGCGCGTCGCGCGCCGCTTCATTCGCGTGCTGAAGCCGGTGCGGGTCCAGATCGGCAGCGGCTGGGCCGAGTTCCAACCTCATGACGGCCGGCGTTTCGAGACGGTGATCGAATACGACACGCCGCTCATCGGGCGGCAGGCGCTGTCCCTGACGCTCACGCCCGCGACGTTCCGGTCGCAGATCGCGCCGGCGCGCACCTTCGGTTTCATGCGTGACGTGGAGCGGCTGTGGGCCGCCGGCTTTGCCCTCGGCTCCACGCTCGAGAACTCGGTCGTGCTCGGCGAGGACGGCATCGTCAATCCGGAGGGGCTCCGCTTCGGGGACGAGTTCGTCCGGCACAAGATGCTCGACGCGATCGGCGACCTGGCCCTTGCGGGACTGCCCATCCTCGGTCTCTACCGCTCGTACCGCGGCGGGCACCGGATGAACGCCGCGGCCGTCGGAGCGCTTCTCGGCGATTCCGATGCGTGGACGGTGGTGGGCGCCCATGTCCGGGACGAGCAGGCGGAGAACCGCGGCCGGGCATTCCACGAGCTGGCGGGCGCCTACACGCCAGAGGCGGCCTGACCTTCGCGGCCACAGCGCGGCCATCATTGCATGGAACCGCTTGGAGAGGCCGGCGCAGTCGGCTAACAGGGGCACGCCCGTGCGCCTGCGGGGCAGACCTGATGGACAGACCGTGACCGAGCATTCTTGCCGCCGTTTCTCCCTCCTCCTGAGCGTAGTCCTCGTCGCCGGGATCGTTTCGGGCTGCTCCAGCACCGACAAGTTCGCCGATGATCTGATCGAGCCCGAACCGGCCGACCTCACCTACAATCAGGGCCTCGCCCTGATGAACGCCGGCGACGTCAGCGCGGCGCGCAAGAAGTTCGAGGCGGTCAACGAGCAGCATCCTTATTCAGAGTATGCGCGGCGCTCGCTGATCATGTCAGCCTACCTGAACTTCAAGCGTGGCGAGTACCAGGACGCGATCAACGACGGGAGGCGGTACGTCACGCTCTTCCCGGCGAGCAAGGACGCGGCTTACGCGCAGTACATCGTCGGCGAGTCCTATTTCCGCCAGATCCCCGACGTCACGCGCGACCAGGAGCTTTCGGAGAAGGCCATCCTCGCCATGAGCGAGGTGGTCCAGAAGTACCCGAACTCGGAATATGCCGACGACGCGCGCCAGAAGGTGCAGATCGCGCGCGACCAGATTGCCGGCAAGGACATGCAGATCGGGCGCTATTACCTGGAGCGGAAGGAGTATCTTGCCGCGATCAACCGCTTCAAGACGGTGGTGACCGCCTACCAGACGACGCGCCACGTCGAGGAGGCGCTGCACCGGCTGACCGAGGCGTATCTCGCGCTCGGCATCGTGCCCGAGGCGCAGACTTCGGCGGCGGTGCTCGGGCACAATTTCCCCGACAGCCAGTGGTACCAGTACAGCTATCAGCTTCTCCAGAAGGGCGGCGTGGAGCCGCGCGAAAATCAGGGCTCCTGGATCTCGCGCGCCTTCCGCGGTGTCGTCGGAGCCTGATAGTCTCCGCCGGCCATGCTGGCGAATCTCAGCATCAACGACATCGTCCTGATCGATCGGCTCGGCATCGATTTCGATCCCGGGCTGACCGTGCTCACCGGCGAGACCGGGGCGGGCAAGTCGATCCTGCTCGATGCGCTGGCCTTGGCGCTCGGCGCGCGCGGTGACGCGGCGCTGGTCAGGGCCGGGGCCGAGCGCGGCCAGGTCACCGCCGTCTTCGAGCCGGAGCGCCGGCACCCCGCCTACGGGATGCTCGCCGAGAACGGCATCGAGGCGGGCGACGCGATCATCCTCCGCCGCACCCAGACCTCGGACGGCAAGACCCGCGCCTTCATCAACGACCAGCCGGTGAGCGTGGCGCTGCTGAGAGCCGCCGGCGCGCTGCTGGTGGAGATCCACGGCCAGCACGACGACCGGGCGCTGATCGGAGCGGACGAGCACCGCCGCCTGCTCGATGCCTTCGGCGGGCTGGACGAGGACGCGGCGGAGGTCGGGCGGCTCCATCGCGGGTTGAAGACGGCTGAAGCGGAGCGCGACGCGCTCCGCGCCGCGATCGCGGCGGCCGAGCGGGAGGCGGATTACCTGCGCGCGGCCGTCGAGGAGCTGGAGCAGCTTTCGCCGGAGGTCGGGGAGGAGGCGGCGCTCGCCGAGCGCCGCCAGACGCTGATGCGCAGCGAGAAGGCGGTCGGGGACCTCAACGACGCCTACGACGTGCTCACCGGCAACGGCTCCCCGGTGCCGGAACTGGTCGGCCTGGTCCGCCGCCTCGACCGCAAGGCCGCCGACACCGCGGGCATGGTGGAGGGCGTCGTGGCGGCGCTCGGCCGGGCGCTCGACGAGATCGAGGAGGCGCGGCGCGGGCTGGAGGAGGCGATCCGCGCCTGCGAACACGATCCCGGCGAGCTGGAGGGCGTCGAGGAGCGGCTCTTCGCCATCCGCGCCGCGGCCCGCAAGCACCAGGTGCCGGCCGACGACCTTCCGGCGCTCGCCGTCGACTTCGCCGAGCGCCTGCGCGCCGTGGACGATGGCAACGAGCGGCTGGCCGCGCTCGACCGATCCGTGGCAATGGCGGAGGAGCTCTACCGGGTCGCCGCACGCCGGCTGTCCGAGCAGCGCCGCATGGCGGCCGAGGCCCTGTCGGAAGCGGTCGAGGCGGAACTGCCGGCCCTCCGGCTCGAGCGCGCCCGCTTCATGGTTTCGGTGACGTCGGATGCCGGCCGGAGCGGGCCGGCCGGGATCGACGACGTGTCTTTCCTCGTCCAGACCAATCCGGGCACGCCGGCCGGGCCGATCATGAAGGTCGCCTCCGGCGGCGAGCTGTCGCGCTTCCTGCTGGCGCTCAAGGTCGCGCTCGCCGACCGCGGCTCGGCGCCGACGCTCGTGTTCGACGAGATCGACACCGGGGTCGGCGGGGCGGTCGCCGAGGCGATCGGCCGACGGCTCGAGCGGCTGGCAGAGCGCGTCCAGGTCCTGTCGGTGACCCATGCGCCCCAGGTGGCGGCCCGCGCCGGTTCGCACCTCGTCATCTCGAAGGGGGTGGTGGCTGGCGGCGAGCGCGTCGCCACCGGCGTGGAGC
>JAEZEK010000088.1 GCA_023417735.1 Pseudomonadota bacterium
GATCGGGGTCTTCGTGGACATGCCGCGCTTATGCCGGGGCGGAGCAAGGCCCGCAAGGGCGGCGGCCGCCGCCCCCGCGAGCGCCCGCAAGGATGCGGGTCAGGCCGCGCTCCGCCGCTCGTGGCGGCCCTCGTTCACCTCCTCGGCGATCTTCGCGCAGAAGGCGTCGAGGTCGCCGGGGTTGCGGCTCGTGACGATGCCTTGGTCCGCCACGACCGGCTCGTCGCGGAACTTCGCGCCGGCATTCTCGATGTCGGTCCTGATCGACTTGTAGCCGGTGGCGTTGCGGCCCTTCAGGATGCCCGTCTCGATGAGGAGCCAGGGCGCGTGGCAGATGGCGGCGATCACCTTCTTCTGCGCGTCGAAGGCGCGGACGAAATCGAGCGCGGCCGCCTCGACCCGGAGGAGGTCCGGGTTGATCTGCCCGCCGGGGAGCACGAGCGCGTCGTACTCGTCCGCGCTCGCCTCTTCGAGCTTGCGGTCGACCTTCACCGGACGGCCCCAGTCCTTCTTGTCCCAGCCCTTGATCTCGCCCGCCTCCGGGGAGACCACGTCGACCCTGGCGCCGGCCTCGCGGAGCTTCGCGAGCGGCACCTCGAGCTCGGACTGCTCGAAGCCGTGCGTGGCGAGAATGGCGATGCGCTTGCCGTTGAGCGACTGCATCGGAAACCTCCGTGATGTCTCGGGAATACCGGGACAACGGCGGCGCGCCGAACGCGTTCCCGGCTTCCGCCCGGCGGCCTTCGGCCCTAGAGATGGGGCATGGTCGGTCCTCGCCGATTCCTGGTTCTCCGGCTCGCCGCCGTTCTCGCCGGCTGCGTCGGCCATTCGGCGGCCGGCCCGGAGGGCTGGTATGCCGGCCGCGGCACCTGGGCACCGCGCGGCGACCGCGTCGCGATCTGCCACGCCTTCGGCTGCAGCCGCGTCACGCCCGTCAGCTTCACGAAGGCGGAGATTGCGCGCATGGCGGCGCCGCTCGCCCGGCCCGCCGCCACGCCGGAGGCCGAGCGCCGCGCGATATCGCAGGCGGTGCAGGCCTTCGAGGCGATCGTCGGCAGGCGCGTCGGCACGTCCTCGGACGAGGGCGGCTTCGAGCGGATCGGCGGCGGCGACCCGACGCAGATGGATTGCGTCGACGAGGCGACGAACACGACGAGCCTGCTCCTGCTGCTCTCCGCGCGCGGGCTCCTCCGCCACCACCGCGTGGCGCACCCGGCCTCGCGCGGCATCCTGCTCGACGGCCGCTACCCGCACGCCTCCGCCGTGATCGCCGAGACGAAGGGGGGTGCCGCCTGGGTGGTCGATTCCTGGCCGCGCGCCAACGCCGAGCCGCCGCTCGTCGAGCCCCTCCCGCGCTGGCTCGCCGCAAGGGCGGGGCCGGCCGTGCCGTGAGGCGGACGGTGATCAGAGGCGGAGGAAGACCGCCCCAATAGGCAAACAGGCGCAGAGGCTTGCGCGACAGCACCGCGATGGGCCATCTACGAAGTCCGGATGGGTGGCCGAGCGGTTGAAGGCACCGGTCTTGAAAACCGGCAACCCGCAAGGGTTCGTGGGTTCGAATCCCACCCCATCCGCCACACCGATGAAATATCGCCCCAAGCGATATTTCATCTTGCCGCGGTCGCCTCTTCCATGTAGACATGGAGGTGCGATGGTAGCTCAAACTGAACCCGTCAGAAGCTGGGGCCACAAGCCCTGTGGGGGGATTTTCTCCCCAACTACCACCTGCGTCTCGGCCGGGGGTGGCGTCGCGCCGCGCCCGCCCGGGACCGGGCGCGGCAAGCCCGAGGTACAAACGCTCCGAAACAGTGCTCTCGAACTGGCCTACGGGCGCCGGCACCTTTCAGCCGGTGTGGCCGAAAGGAGAGCAACCCATGAGCAAGTACCGTCGCACGAAGCGGCATCAATCGCCGGAACCTTCGCGTTGGCTCCTTCTTATGAAGGTGATTATCGCGGTGGGTCAGGTGGTAGCCTTCGTGAAGCATTGCCTTCGCGATTGAATGATGACCTCGGGACAGCCGGCCATGATTAAGAGGCCTATGATAAATGAAGCCTTGCGTTTATTGAGGCTTTATTGCGGGTATTCGCAGGCTGAAATGGCAAGACGCATTGCTGTTACTCAGTCCCTTATTTCTGACATTGAAGGCGGTCGCAAGAATGTTACAATGGACCTGCTGGAAGCGTATAGCGAAGCTGTCGGCGTTCGAATGTCACAGTTGCTTTTCTTTGCGGAAGAGGTTGATGGCCAGCCCGTCACTCGGCGAGGCCAACTTATTGTAGCTGATAAGGTATTACGGCTACTCGAAAAATTGAAGCCCGGTGACCGTGAAGCGGCCTAGAAAACAAAAGTACGAACGATACGCGTTTGAGGCTTCGCCGTGGGTTCAGAGCCTCACGCAGAGAGATTTGGCGAAGTTGCTTGGGTGGAAAAAGCATAAACTTGAAGCACTTATTCGTGATAAGGAGTGTTATACGAAGCGTGAAGTCAAGCAGATCGGTTCTAAGCTGCGTAATTTAGCCGTGCCGACTGGGAAGCTTCGGACTCTTCATGAGCGGTTAAAGTTACACCTGAATAAGATAAAGCAGCCTGATTATTTGTTTAGTCCTCGCAAAGGGCGGGCGCAGCGCGACAATGCGGCTCATCATGCTGGTGCAACACAGTTCTTGAGTCTGGATATAAGACAATTCTATCCGGCTACGAGTGATGAGCATATCTTTCGGTGGGCCCATCACGTCGCCGGTATGCGTGCTGACGTGGCTGGGTTATTCACTAAACTAGTGGCCATTGATGGTAAGATGCCATTTGGCTCCCCCGTAAGCCCGGTCTTAACAAACCCTTGTGCATCGTGAAATGTTTGATGAAGTGTATTCTATTTGCCAAGAGAACGATTTAAACATGTCGCTGTGGGTCGATGACCTTACAATTTCGGGTCATTGCGTCAAAGGTGAAGTGCTGGAGCGTATACGAGCCGTGATCCGCCGTCGCGGATTTCATACCCACAAGATAAAATTTCGCTTGTCGTATAGACCCGTGATCATCACTGGTGTGCCGCTTTCTTCACGTATGGTCGGCGCGCCTCGCTCACTGCACGAGCGGATAAGGAATGGTTATGCGGTACTTCGTGAGAATATTGATGATGTTGAGCGGTCGCAAGCTATTGCACGGCTGTTAAGTGCACTTGGGACGTACCGTTATCACCTTGGTCCTTCTACACCAGAGGGCCGTAAGGCATCAGATAGAATGCAAGCACTTCGGCGTCGGCGTCGCAGTTTGGAGGCAGCGTCTACCACTTCTTCGTCTGAGCCCGCTTCGAGCAGTAGCTCAGCGAATGTTGGATCCCCGGATCTTCCTTGGGACTGAAGCTCGCCGACTCTGGGGACCGGCGGTCATGGTCCCCTCTGCAAGGTACGCGCTTTCCCAATCACCTCCAGAACGATTCCCGCATCCCGCGCATTGGCGACGCTCCAACGATCCGAACCCGGGAGCTGCCGATGACTTTCGCCTCGCGCGCCGCAATGGCCTCGCCCTTCGTCCTCCTCGCCTTCGCGCCTGCGCTCGCCGAGACGCCGGCGGTGGAGTCGGAGCATTACACGCTCGCCGTGGAGACGGTCATCGAGGGGCTGGAGCATCCCTGGGCGCTCGCCTTCATCTCCGAGGACCGCTTTCTCGTGACCGAGCGGAACGGCGGCGCGCTCCGCGTCGGCCACCGCGACGGCACGCTGTCGGAGCCGATCTGGCAGGCCGACGACCTCTTCCGCTACGAAGGCGAGACGGAGCGGAGCCAGGCCGGGCTCTTCGACGTGACGCTCCACCCGCGCTTCGAGGAGAACGGCTGGGCCTATCTCAGCTATTCGCGCGAGACGCCGAACGGCGCGGCGATCGCGATCGTCCGAGGCACCGTCAGTGAGGAGGACGGGGAAGTGCGGTTCGGCGAGGTCGAGGACGTCTTCGTGATGAAGGAGGCGGACCGCGATTCGAGCGGGCTGCATTTCGGCGGGCGCATGGCGTTCGACGGCGACGGCGCGCTCCATCTCTCGATCGGCGAGCGGCGGAACCTCGAGCGCGCGCAGGACGCGAGCGACCAGGCCGGCTCGGTGCTGCGCATGAGCGACGCCGGCGAGCCGCACGGCGACAACCCGACCTTCGAAGTCGACGACCCCGAGAAGGGCGAGCCGGACCCGTACCTCTTCTCGATCGGCCACCGCAACATCCAGGCGCTCGCCATCCACCCCGTCACGAACGAGCTGTGGGCGGCCGATCACGGGCCCGACGGCGGCGACGAGATCAACCTTTTGGTCGCCGGCAACAATTACGGCTGGCCGTTCCTCACCGGCGGGCAGGACTATTCGGGCGCGCCGATCGGCGTCGGGCTCGGGCGCGAGGGCATGGTCTCGCCGGTCCACGTCTTCGGCGAGACGGTGGCGCCGTCGGGCCTTACCTTCGTGCCGGACGGCTCAGCCTTCGGCGACTGGGCGGGCGACATGCTGATCGGCGCGCTGGCGGCGGAGGGCGTGGTGCGCGTCCGGCTGGAGGGCGGCGAGGTGGCCGGCGAGGAGAGCATCGAGATCGGCCGGCGCGTGCGCGACGTCGCGATCGGCCCGGACGGCGGGCTGTGGCTGGTGACCGACGAGCCGGACGGCGCGGTGCTGCGCCTCGCGCCGCAGGGAAGCTGACAGGGGAAGCTGACAGGGGAAGCTGACAGGGCGACCCGGCCGGCGCAGGCCGCCTCAGCGGCCGCCGGCGAGATCGATGAAGCTGCCGGACACGTAGGAGGAGGCGTCGGAGAGGAGCCACACGATCGCCTCCGCGACCTCCTCCGCCGTGCCGGACCGGCCGAGCGGCGTTCCCGCGCCGAGCACGGTCGCGCGGTCCGGACGCCCGCTCCCGGCGTGGATCTCGGTCTCGATGAGCGCAGGGCGGACGGCGTTCACGCGGATGCCCTCCGGGCCGAGCTCCTTGGCGAGCCCGAGCGTCAGCGCGTCCATCGCGCCCTTGGAGGCGGCATAGTCGACGTATTCGAAGGGCGAGCCGATGCGGGAGGCGGCGGAGGAGACGATCACGACCGAGCCGCCCCGGCCGCCGCGGCTCCGCGCCATGCGCCGCGCCGCCTCGCGCGCGCAGAGGCATGCGCCGTAGACGTTGACGTCAATGACGCGGCGGATCCGCTCCGCGCTCATCTCCGCGAGCGTCGCGGCGGGCGCGACGATGCCGGCATTCACGACCACGCCGTCGAGCGCGCCGAAGGCCTCAGCCGTGCTGTCGAACAGGGCGATCACCTCCGCTTCCGTCGCGACGTCGGCCCGCAGCGCCATCGCCCGCCCGCCGGCGGCGGCGATCTCCTCGGCCACCGCTTCGGCGGCCTCTCGGTCGCGGGCGTAGTTCACCGCGACCGACCATCCGAGCCGGCCGGCCTGCCTGGCGGCCGCCCGCCCGATGCCGCGGCTCGCGCCGGTGATCAGAATGGTCCTTGCGCCCATCGTCGCGATCCTCCCGCCCACAGGCTGGCGAAGGGGCGAGCCGGTGGCAATCGCCACGCGCGGATGGCAGGCATGCACCGCCCGCGTGGCCGAGCGGGGCGCACCGCGGGGCGGGGAGGTCGCTGCGCGCCGGCCGATCACCAGCGCGTGAAGGGGCGGCGGAACCGTTGACAAGCTGGTGCATTGTGCGGTGCAGCAATCGTCGCGAAGTCCTCGAGGAAAGTGCTCTCCAATGGCCTGGAGCAAGGATCGACCCAACCCGCCGCCGCGGGTGCGCCACGAGCCTCCGACGATCGAGGAGGCGCTCCAGGCGGCCGACCACATGCCCGGCAGCCCGGAAGACCGGCTCAGCTTCGCGGCGGGGCTGCTCGGCGTGGAGC
>JAEZEK010000090.1 GCA_023417735.1 Pseudomonadota bacterium
GTGGTACTCCGCGTTCGGCCGCATGTCGGTCGCCGAGGCCATCCGGTTCGACATGCTGAAGAAGGACGCCACCGCCGCGATGTCCCAGATGTCGCGGTCGCTGAACCCGGCCTCGCGCAGCCTCGCCCGGTCCGGCTCCTCGACCCTGTGCGGCGCCTCCGCGAGGAGCCAGGCGAAGTCGAGCATCGCCCTGTGCCGCGGCGACAGGCGCGCCGCGCGGTAGTTCATGGCGAGCGCCTCCCCGAGCGCCGGGTCGCCCGACAGCGTCCGCACCGCCGCGCCGTGCGCCACCAGGCAGTAGAAGCAGCGGTTCACGCAGGAGACGACGACGGCGATCATCTCGCGCTCGAGCTTGGAAAGGCCTGACGGGCCGAGCATCAGGTCGTTGTAGAAGGTCGAGAAGGCCGTGAGCTTCGCCTCGTCGAAGGCATAGGCCGTGAGCACGTTCGGCACGAGGCCGAGCTTCTCGCGGCACTTGGCGAAATAGGCCTCCGTCTCGGGCGAGAGCGGATCGGCCGGCGGCAGGTCGAGGGCGATGACGGGCTCGTCGCTGCTGGCATCCATGGCGGCCTCCGGGTTTCCTTGCCCCATCCACTGCCCCATGTGATCCTCCCGCAAGCCTCGCGACAAGCCATCCGAACAGGACCCGGAGGAAAAGCGTGCCCGAACGATTCGAGGCCGAGAAGAGAAGGCGCCTGACGGAGGCGAGGAGGCTCCTGGGAAGCGAGGAAGCGGGTCGGGTCGCCGCCTTCGCGGACGCCCTCTTCCGGAATGGGGCGGCCGAGGACATCGCCGCATCGCCGCCGGCGGCGCTCGCGGAGATCGCGCGCGCCGCCTACGGCTTCTTCGCCACGCGGCGGAAGCCGACGGCGATCCGGCTCGCCGATCTCCCGCCCGGGCCGGACCAGCCGGCGCAGCGCACCGCCGTCGAGATCCTGACCGGCAACCGCCCCTTCATCCTCGATTCCGTCCTCGGCGAGATCCGGGCCCAGGGGCACGCCGCGGAGCTGGTCCTGCACCCGATCCTCGAGGTCGCCCGCAATCCGGACGGCGGGCTGGAAAGCTATCGCCTCAGCCGGCGCGGCCTGGTGACCGATCTGCCGCGCGAGAGCTTCATCCATGTCGAGGTTCCCCTGATCCGGGCCGAGGCGGAGCGCGCGCGCCTCGTCGCGACCCTCGAATCGCTCCTGCGCGAGGTGCATCTCGTCACCGACGACTGGCGCGCCATGCGGTCGCGGCTGCGCATGGCGATCATGGACTTCCGTACCGACCCGCCGGCTTTGCCCGAGGCGGAGGTCGAGGAGGCGGCCGCCTTCCTGGAATGGCTGGTGGAGGACAACTTCACCTTCCTCGGCGTGCGCGACTATTCCTATGGCGGGCTCGATGCGGGCGTGCTCGAGGCGGAGACAGGCGAGGGGCTCGGCCTGCTGCGCGACCCCGGCGTGAAGGTGCTGAGGCGCGGCGGCGAGCTCGTCACCATGACGCCCGAGATCCGCGATTTCCTGACGCGGCCCGAGCCGCTCATCATCACCAAGGCGAACGTGAAGTCCCGCGTCCACCGGCGCGACTACATGGATCTCGTCGGCGTGAAGATCTTCGCCGATCGCGAGCGCGTCGTCGGAGAGCTCCGGATCGTGGGCCTCTTCACCTCGACCGCCTTCACCAGCTCCGTCCAGCGCATTCCGATCCTGCGCCGCAAGACGGACTCCATCCTGAAGCGCGCCGGCTTCGACCCGGTCAGCCATTCCGGCAAGGCGCTCCTCAACGTGCTGGAGAGCTACCCGCGCACCGAGCTGTTCCAGGCCGACACCGACACGCTCTACGAATCGGCGCTGACGGTCCTGCAGCTGCACGAGCGGCCGCGCGTCCGCGCGATCGTCCGCCGCGACCGCTTCGACCGTTTCGTCTCCGTCCTCGTCTACGTGCCGCGGGACAGGTATTCCTCCGACGTCCGGGCGCGCATCGGGGCGGCGCTCGCCGAGATGTACGGCGGCCACGTCTCGGCGGTCTTCCCCGCCTTCCCGGACCCGAACCTCGCCCGGGTGCAGTTCATCGTCGGGCGCGAGCGCCACGGCGACCGGATGCCGAACAGGCTCGCCGTCGAGGCGCGGATTGCGGCGATCGTCAGGACCTTCGAGGACGATCTCGGCGCCGCCCTCGTCGAGGCCTATCCGCCGGAGGAGGCCGAACGCCTGCTCGAAACCTATTGCGAGGCGTTCGGCTCCGGCTACCGCGCCGCCTTCCCGCCGGCCCGCGCGGTCGAGGACATCGCGGTCATCGGCGCGCTCGGCGGCCAGGGCGCGATCGCGATCGAGTTCCGGCAGGATGCCGGCATGGCGCCGGACCGGATCATGCTCCGGCTCCACCACCGGGAGGAGCCGGTCCCGCTGTCCCGGCGCGTGCCGCTCCTGGAGAATTTCGGCTTCTCTGTCGTCGACGAGCGCACCTACCGCGTCGAGCCCGCCGGCGGCGCGGTCATCTACATCCACGACATGACGCTCGCCGGGCCCGGCGGCACCGCGATCGACCCCGGGGCGGCCGGGGGGCGGTTGCGTGAGGCGGCCCTTTCGGTGTGGAGCGGAAGGGCCGAGAGCGACGGCTTCAATCGGCTGGTGCTCGCCGCCGGCCTCTCCTGGCGCGAGGCGGCGCTGTTCCGCGCCATCGGCCGGTACATGCGCCAGACGGACATGCCCTATTCGATCGACTATCTCTGGGACACGCTCGCCGCGCGGCCCGAGATCACCGGGCTCCTGCTCGCGCGCTTCCGCGCCCGCTTCGATCCCGCGGTCCATGACAGGGAAGCCGCGGAGGCCGAGGCGGAGGCCGCGCTCGACGCAGCCTGCGAGGACGTTGCGAGCCTCGACGAGGATACGATCCTGCGCGGCTTCTGGCAGGTCGTCCGCGCCACCCAGCGCACCGATTTCCACGTCCGCGGCGCCGATGGCGAGCCGCCCGCGGCGATCACGCTCAAGATCGACCCGCACGCACTCGCCTTCGTGCCGCGCCCGCGGCCGTTCCGCGAGATCTTCGTCCACGCGCCGGCGGTCGAGGGCGTTCACATGCGCTTCGGCCCGATCGCCCGCGGCGGCATCCGCTGGTCCGACCGCCCGCAGGACTTCCGCACCGAGGTGCTGGGGCTCGTGAAGGCGCAGCAGGTCAAGAACGCCGTCATCGTGCCGGTCGGCGCGAAGGGCGGCTTCGTGCCGCTGAAGCCGCCCCCGGGGGCCGGCCGGGAGGCGCTGTTCGAGGCCGGGCGCGCGGCCTACGTCGCCTTCATCGAGCGGCTGCTCGCCGTCACCGACGACCTCGACGGCGACCGGGTCGTCCCGCCGGACGGCGTGGTCCGCCATGACGGCGACGACCCCTATCTCGTCGTCGCCGCCGACAAGGGCACCGCCACCTTCTCCGACACCGCCAACGGGATCTCGGACCGCCACGGCTTCTGGCTCGGCGACGCCTTCGCCTCGGGCGGGTCGGCCGGCTACGACCACAAGGCGATGGGGATCACCGCCCGCGGCGCCTGGGAAGCGGTGAAGCGGCACTTCCGCGAGATGGACGTCGACATCCAGTCAGAGCCGTTCACGGTTGCGGGCGTCGGCGACATGTCGGGCGACGTCTTCGGCAACGGCATGCTGCTCTCGCGAACGCTCCGGCTGGTGGCTGCCTTCGACCACCGCGACATCTTCATCGACCCCGACCCCGATCCAGCGGCCTCGTTCGCCGAGCGCATGCGGCTCTTCCGCCTGCCCCGCTCGAGCTGGCAGGATTACGACCGCAGCGCGCTGTCGCGGGGCGGCGGCGTCTATTCCCGCCACGCCAAGGAGATCGCGCTCTCGCCGGAGGCCGCGGCCCTGCTCGGCTTCGCCCAGCCCGAGCAGCGGCCGCAGGCGGTGATGCGCGCGATCCTGAAGGCGCGCGTCGACCTGTTGTGGTTCGGCGGCATCGGGACCTATGTCCGGGCCGCCGACGAGGCGGATACGGAGGTCGGCGACAAGGCGAACGACGCGATCCGCATCGCCGCCGAGGAGCTCGGCGCCAGGGTCGTCGGCGAGGGCGCCAATATCGGCATGACCCAGCGCCCGCGCAACGCCTACCGGCTCAAGGGCGGACGCTGCAATTCCGACGCCATCGACAATTCCGGCGGCGTGAACTCCTCCGACCTCGAGGTGAACTTCAAGATCGCGCTCGCGCCCGCCGTCCGCTCCGGCCGGCTCGGCCTCGAGGCGCGCAACGCGCTCCTCGCCTCGATGACCGAGGAGGTCGCGGCGCTCGTGCTGCGGAACAACTACCAGCAGACGCTGGCGATCTCGCTCGAGGAGATGCGCGGCCTCGAAAGCCTGCCGCACCAGGCGAGGCTGATGTCGGCGCTCGAAGCGCGCGGCATCCTCGACCGTGCGGTGGAGACGCTGCCGGATGCGCTCGCCCTGGAGGAGAGGAGCGCCGCCGGGGAGCCGCTCACCCGGGCCGAGATCGGCGTCCTCCTCGCCTATTCGAAGATCGAGCTCTTCAACGAGCTGGTCGGCTCGGAGGTCCCGGACGACCCGCACCTCGCCCGGGAACTCGTCCGCTACTTCCCGGAGGCGATGCGCGCGGACTTCGCCGACGAGATCGCCGGCCATCGCCTCCGGCGGGAGATCATCGCCACCCAGCTCGCCAATTCGCTGGCCAACCGCTGCGGGCCGACGCTCGCCGTGCGGCTGCGCGACCGCATCGGCGCGACGGCGGCGGACCTCGCCCGCGGCTTCGCGGCGGTGCGGGATTCCTTCGACCTGCAGGCGCTCCACGCGGAGATCGACGCGCTCGACGCGCAGATACCGGGCGCGCTGCAGCTGGAGCTCTACCGCGGCGTCCAGGACGTGACCATCGACCGGATCGTCTGGTTCGTGCGCCATGTCGACCTGAAGGCGGGGCTCGTCCCCGTGGTGGAGCGCTACCAGGCGGCTTTGGCCGAGCTCGGGCCGCTGGTGATGGAGCTGATGCCGGCAGCGGCCGCCACCACCCTGCGCGCGACGCAGGACCGGCTCTCGGCGGGAGGAGTCCCCGCCGGGCTTGCCGAGCGGATCGCGATGCTCCCGGCGCTCGCCGGCGCGACCGACCTCGTCCTCGTCGCCGAGCAGGCCGGCCGCGACCTTGCGGAGACGGCGCGCGCCTGGTTCGCGGTCGCGGAGCGCTTCGCGCTCGGCGAGATCGACACGATGCTCCGCCGCATCGAGCCGCGCGACTATTACGAAGGC
>JAEZEK010000180.1 GCA_023417735.1 Pseudomonadota bacterium
CCTGGAAGATGTCGCCGGCGGCGATGTAGTCGCGGACGCGGCCGACGGCGGCCTCGAAAGCCGGCCGGTCGAAATTCGACGACCACGCGCCCGCCGGGATCCGGATCGAGGGGAATGCCGGCGCGCGGCTGCGGGCGGCGAGCTCCGCGGCGAGCCAGTCGGCGCGCGCATGGCGGCGCGCACGGCGTCGGCGCGGATCCTGTTCGGGAAAGCCCGTCGAAACCACGAAGGCGCGTCGCTCGACCTCGTCGAAGGCGATGGCCGCGTCGTGGAAGAAGAGGTCGATCTCCGGGCAGGCCGGCCCCGGCCGCGGCTCCGGCAGCTTCTCGAAGAGCCGCCCCGCCTCGTAGGAGATGAAGCCGGTCGCCCCCGGCTGGAAACGCGGCCCCTCCGGCGCGGCCGGACAGGCGAAGGCGCGCAGCTTCGCCCGGAGCGCCGCCAGCGGCGCGCCGTCGAGCGCGGCGCCGTTCCATGTCGGCCGGTGCCCGCTCACCGTGAAGCGGGCGAACGGATCCGCCGCGAGATAGGACCAGCGGCCGAGCTCGGGATGCTTCATGGCGCTGTCGAGAAGGACGAGGCCGGGCGCGAGCGGCAGCGATCGCAGCACCGCGAACGGATCGTGGTATTCGACCTCGCGGACGAGCGGGGCTTCCGACATGGCGCTCCAGCCAGGGCCGCCGAACCGGCCACCGACTCTATCTAATGGCCCGCCGGCGGCCGCGCCAGCAGAGCGATGCCCGAAGCCCGCGGCGACCGATTGTGCGCGCGCACGGGCACGCTTAGGCTTGCCGCATGGAGGAAACGAATTCCAGCGACCTCACCCTGCGCCAGCTCCAGATCTTCTGGACGGTCGCACATTCCGGCTCGATCACCCGGGCCGCGAAGCAGCTCGAGCTGCGCCAGCCGTCCATCTCGCAGCAGCTGAGCCGCATGGAGAAGGCGGTTGGCGGCAAGCTGATCCGTTTCGTGAACAACGAGATGCGGCTGACGCCGGCCGGCCAGTTCCTGCTCGAGGAGGCGGGGCGGGTGCTTGGCGCGGTCGACCGCGCCCAGGCCGGCCTCAACGAGTTCTTCGAGGGCCGGCGCGGCCGCGTCGTGGTCGGCGCCCTGCCCTCGCTCGCGCGCAACCTGATCGTGCCGGCCTTCGGCCGGCTCGTCGCCGACAAGCCGGGCTACATGCTCGACATGGTCGAGATGACGCCGCGCGAGGCGATCGAGCAGCTGCACGGCCGCATGATCGACATGGCGGTGATCTCCGGCTACGCGGTCCCGGCGCGGCTCGGCCTCGGCCTCAAGAGCATCCTCGTCGCGGAGGACGCGCAGCTTCTCGCCGTCCCCGCGCACCTGCCGGACCTCGCGCCGCTCGTCGCCCCCGAGCAGCAGCTCGGCGAATCCGACCTTGCCGTGCTCCGGAGCACGATCCGCTACGCCTTCGCGAGCGAGCACACCGGCCGCATCGCCGCCTGGTACGACACGCTCCTGCCGGGCTCGGCGATGACGGCGCGCTGCCGCTCCTTCGAAAGCGCGCTCGCCTTCGTGGAAAGCGGGCTCGGCAGCGCGATCGTGCCGGAGCTCGCCGTCCGCCACCGCGACGGCACGCTGTTCGACGTCACGCTCTACAGCCTTCCGTTGCCGAAGCGGCGCACGATCGTCCTCATGCCCGACCATTACCTGACGCTCGAAGGGATGCGGAGCTTCGTCGCCCTCATTCGGGACGTGGCGGAGCGGCTGTCGCCGCTGGTGGTCCGCGACGCGCCGGCCTTCGCCGCGCATCGCCTCGGACACCCCGAGGCGCACGCCGAAGCCTCCGGGCTGCCCGCCCCATAGGCTGCGGCTATCGCATCCATTGCTTGTAAAGCGGACTCTGAGCGTCACCTTGTCGCAATCCCGGCACGAACCCGCCGGGATCGACAAGGAGGAAATCCCATGAAGAAGACCTGGACCAAGCCGATGATCACCGAGCGTCCGGCCGGCATGGAAGTGACGGCCTACCTTCCGGCGAAGATCTAGGCGGAACCGGCCATCGGCCGCCTCCGGGGCTCACGGATGCTTCTCGTCCGCGTTCTCGGCGCTGCGGCCGGTGGCGGCTTCCCGCAATGGAATGCCAATTCCGAGGCCTGCCGGCGCGCGCGCTCCGGCGACGGCGCGGCGCCCGCCGCCACCCAGGCCTCGATCGCGGTCTCGGCCGACGGTCGGAAGTGGGTTATCGTGAACGCCTCCCCGGATCTCCGCCAGCAGATCGAGGCGAACCCCTGCCTGCAGCCGCAGGACGGGCTGCGATCGAGCCCGGTCGCAGCCGTGCTCCTCACCAACAGCGACGTCGACGCGATCGCCGGCCTGCTGCATCTCAGGGAGGGCACGCCCTTCGCGCTCTATGCGGCACCTTCGGTCCTCGCGATCCTCGACGACAATCCCGTCTTCGACGTGGTCGATCGGCGCATCGTGCCGCGCCGGTCGCTCGAGCCCGATGCCTGGCAGGCAGTCGGCCTTGCCGACGGATCGCCGAGCGGCATCGAGGTCAGGTGCTTTCCGGTGCCCGGCAAGGTCCCGCTCTATCTGGAGGGCGAGGGCTTCGACCCGGCAACGCCGTCGGAAGCGGGCGAGACGGTCGGGCTGGAATTCCGCTCGGGCGAGGCCCGGTTCTTCTACGTCGCGAACTGCGCGGCGATCACGCCGGCGCTGGCCGGCCGGCTGGAAGGCGCGCCGCTCGTCTTCTTCGACGGCACGCTCTTCAGCGACGACGAGATGATCCGCCAGCAGGTCGGCACCAAGACCGGCCGCCGCATGGGGCACATGAGCCTGTCCGGCCCCGATGGCAGCATGGCGGGGCTTTCCGGCCTCGGCATCGGCCGCGTCGTCTTCATCCACATCAACAACACCAATCCGATTCTCCTGAAGGACAGCCCGGAGCGCGCCGCGGTCGAGGCCGCCGGCTTCAGGGTCGCCCATGACGGAATGGAGGAACGTCTGTGAGCTTTCCCGGCATCGACGACCTCGCCACCGGCGAGGACCTGGAGGCGGCGCTCCGGCGCATCGGCGCCGAGCGCTACCACAACCTCCACCCCTTCCACCGCATGCTGCACGGCGGCCGCCTCAACCGCGGCCAGGTCCAGGCCTGGGCGCTGAACCGCTATTTCTATCAGTCCCGCATCCCCATGAAGGACAGCGCCATCATGGCGCGGATCGCCGACCCCGAGCTGCGCCGGATCTGGTCGGAGCGCGTCGTCGACCATGACGGCACGCGCGAGGGCCAGGGCGGCGTCGCGCGCTGGCTGACGCTGTGCGCCGCCGTCGGGCTCGATCCGGAGCGGGTGAAGCGCGAGGAGGGCATCCTGCCGGCCACCCGCTTCGCCGTCGAAGCCTACATCCATTTCGTCCGGGAGCGTTCGCTGCTGGAGGCGATCGCCTCCTCGCTCACGGAGCTCTTCTCCCCCGGCATCATCCGCGAGCGCGTCTCCGGCATGCTCGCCAATTACGACTTCGTGGACGAGACGACCCTGTCCTATTTCCGGCCGCGGCTCGACCAGGCGCCGCGGGACGCGGAGTTCGCCCTCGCCTACGTGAAGGAGCACGCGCGCACGCCGGCCGAGCGCCGGCTCGTCTGCGAGGCGCTCCTCTTCAAGACATACGTGCTCTGGGCGCAGCTCGACGCGCTCCACCATGCATACGTGCTCGCCGGCGGCATTCCGCCGGGCTCCTTCGTGCCGGAAGAGGAGACGGCCGCGATGGGGAACGTCGCATGAGCGCGTCGCTCGCCTCCGACACCGCGCTCGTCCGCCCGGCCTGGGCGCGGCTGCGCTTCTGCGAGGTCCGGCAGGCCTGGCTGCTCCTCGTCCCGGAGCGCGTGCTCTTTCCCTGCCCGACCACCGTGGAGGTGCTGGAGCGCCTCGCCGAACCGAAGCGGCTCGATGCGCTCGCCGCCGAGCTCGCCGCCGAATATGACGCCCCGCCCGAGGCGATCGAGGCCGATCTCGGCCCGCTCCTCGGCGACCTCGTGGAGAAGGGCTATGTCCGACGCGCCGACGCTTGACGCCCCGGCGCGGGCGCTCTCGCCCGCACCTTTCGCTGCAATGTCCATCGAGGCCCCGCTCGGGCTGCTCGCCGAGATCACGCATCGCTGCCCGCTGCAATGCCCCTATTGCTCGAACCCGGTCGCGCTGGAGCGGCCGGAGTCGGAGCTGACGGCTGCCGAATGGGGACGCGTCTTCGAGGAGGCGGCACGGCTCGGCATCGTCCAGCTCCATCTCTCCGGCGGCGAGCCGCTCGCCCGCCGCGACGCGACCGAGATCGTGGCGCACGCCCGCGCCGCGGGGCTCTACGTGAACCTCATCACCGCAGCCGTGAACCTCACCCCGGAGCGCGCCGACGCGCTCGCTGCGGCCGGCGTCGACCACGTCCAGATCTCGCTGCAGGATTCCGACGCGGAGAGCTGCGGCCGCATCACCGCCTATCCCAAGGCCTTCGAGAAGAAGATCGAGGCAGCGCGGCTCGTCACCGAGCGCGGGCTGCCGCTCACAGTGAACGCCGTCATCCACCGCGCCAATATCGGCCGGGTCGGCGACCTGATCTCGCTTGCAGAAAGGCTCGGCGCGCACCGCATCGAGATCGCGCACACGCAGTATTACGGCTGGGCCTACCGCAACCGCGCTGCGCTGATGCCCGACCCCGGCCAGGTCGAAGCGGCGAGCCGGACGGTGGAGGCCGCGCGCGAGGCGCTGCGGGGCCGGCTCCTCATCGACTATGTCGTGCCGGACTACTTCGCCAGCCTGCCGAAGCCCTGCATGGGCGGCTGGGGCCGGCAGTTCCTCGTCGTCACGCCGAAGGGCGACGTGCTGCCCTGCCATGCCGCGCCGATGATCCCGGGGCTCGCCTTCGACAATGTCCGCGAGCAGAGCCTCGGCGCGATCTGGCGTGGCTCGGCCGCCTTCAACCGCTTCCGCGGCGAGGGCTGGATGCCGGAGCCCTGCCGCAGCTGCGCACGCAGGGAAGAGGATTTCGGCGGCTGCCGCTGCCAGGCCTTCATGCTCACGGGCGACGCCGCCAACACCGACCCGGCTTGCGCGCTCTCGCCTCATCACGACGCCATGCGCCGCTTCGCCACCGAGGTGTCGGGCGATGCGCCGCCGGGCTACATCTACCGGCGCTACGGCTGAGCGGCCGCACGCCGGCGACCTGCACCGGGCCGCGTGGGTCGCCGTCCAAGCGGTCGCGCCCGCAGGCGGCTTGCCCGCTCTCGCTCAGGCGAACCGGGCCTTCGCGCCGGCGATCGCCTCGGCCGAGCTCATCGTGTCGAAGAGCTCCCGAAACCAGACGACCTTGCCGTCGCGGACCCGCAGGAGGTCGCAGAGATCGGCGGTCGCCATCCGGCCGGTGTCGCGCATCCGCACGGTCGCGCGGACGAAGACGCACGCCTTGTCGCCCTCAACGATCGTGAACTGCGGCTCGTATTGGACGTGCTCCACCTCCGCCAGGAGGTCGCGGAACCCGTTCATCACCGCCTCGCGCCCGCGCCTGATGCCGCCGAACGGGAAGACGTCCGCCGATACCTCCACCGCCCAGTCGATGTCGTCCGCGAGCCCCGCCTCGAGCGCGGCAAGGTCGCCGGCGCGGAACGCGGCGTAGACCTCCGAAACGACACGGCGGGTCGCCTCGCTCGAATCGTTGTCGTTCATGGCTGCCTCCCTGCCCCGGCTCTCCGACCGGCATGGGGAGTGTGCGCCGGGTCTCCGCGGTTCGCAATCGCGGCAGCGGAGCCGGCGGCTATCCCGGGCCGCCCGCTCCGGCCGAGCGCGCACTGCCCCGACCCGCCGGCACACCCTCCGCGCCCTCTTCCGGATGCCCTTCGCCCGGCTGACGGTGGAACACGAACCGGCCCGGCCCGAGCCGCCGGGCACGGCGCACCGCGCGGCGGGCCCTCGCGAGGCCGTGCTGGACGCTGTCGGCATCACCCGGCGCCATCACGGCGCCCACCGCCACGCGCGGCTGGATCGTCTGGCCCGACCCGAGCGGGATCGGGTCGCAGATCCCGGCGAGGATCCGCTCCATCGCCTGCTGCGCCTCTTCGAAATCGATGACGCGCAGCATGAGGCCGAGCTCGTCGTCGGAGAGCCAGCCGACGAGGTCCCCCCGGCGGACCACATGCCGCGCCCGCGCCGCAAGCGCCGATTCCATCTCCTCGGTCGCCGATATGCCGTGCAGCTCGGCGGCGACGCGGAGATTGTCGATTGCGGCGAGCGCAAAGACGAACGGCGTCCGGTAATGCCGCGCGACCGCGACCAGTACGTCGAGCTGCTGGAGGAAGGCGACGCGCCGCGGCAGGCCTTCCGGGCCTTGCCGCACGCCGTCGCCGGCAGGCGAAACCGTGCGGATGGCGCCCCTGGCGAGCGCCGGCCTGCCCGTCCCGTCGGCGAACCACACGCCGCGGTCCGGGCCCCAGCCCGTGCGCG
>JAEZEK010000087.1 GCA_023417735.1 Pseudomonadota bacterium
CCCAAGCCTAGCACGGAAAGAAGCTTAAGAGGACAGGCGAATGACGGATAGTATCCAGCCCAGACTCGGCTCGAGAAGGGAATCGATATAGACTTGGATACCATGCATCGTCCCTTGGCAGACCCTGAAAGGACCCGGCACCGGCTTGAGATAATGAACGAGGCTGGAAAGGGGCTGCTGCTGGTGCACAGTGGCGCTATCGTTGCTCTTCTCGCGTTTTTACGCGGCTTAGAGAGCCTCCCCGTAATCCGAGCCACGTTGGCAGCAATGCTTATTTATGTAATCGGCGTGACGATGACGCTAGTTCATCTTGTCTGCCGCTATTGGACTTCCCTGACCGATCAAGACAACAAGCCACAGATGGCGAGGTGGCAACGGGCTTCCCACCTCGCGCTCGGATCAGCGATCCTCGCATTTCCGCTGGGTGCTATCATTCTAATAATCGGAATCTGGCGAAGCACGCCAAGCGGGATCAGCAGTTGACGAACTGAGTGCCCTGCAAATCGCTGCAAGAATCAGTCGGTGGGCCAAAAGAACCGGACGCGCGTCAGGCGCCGACGGCCTCCTCCTTGATCAGCGGCGCGTAGGTGACGGCCCGCTCGTCCTGCGGACGGGCGACGCAATAGCCGTGCTCCGCGACGAAATCGACCACCTCGGTGAGCAGCCGGAGGCCCATCGGCGCGAGCGCGCGCCGCCACAGCTCGCCGGCGTCCTCGCCCGGATAGACGAAGCACCAGTCCTGCGCGGCGAGCGCCCCGGCGTCCATCTCGTCCGACATGTGATAGACGCTGCCGCCGGCGATCGGATCGCCGCACTTGATCGTCCATTCGACCGCCGCGATGCCGCGGTGCCGCGGCAGCAGCGAGGGGTGGTAGCCGACTGCCGCGATCCGCGCCTTGGCGCGCACCTCGGCCGGCGTGAAGGCGTGAAGATGGGCGCCGACGATGAGGTCGTGCTCGCCCGGCAGGTCGTCGGCCCGGAGCCGCATCGGGCGCTGCGCGACGGTGAAAGGCACGCCGGCCGCCTCGGCCGCCCCCGCCAGGCGGTCGTCGGCCGTCGGCGCTACGACGTGGATGTCGTGGCCGCGCGCCATCAGCCGCTCCAGCATCTGCGCGCCGAACCAGCGCGATCCGAGCAAGGCAATCTTCATGGTCGAGGCCTCCGTTCGCCTCGAACTTACCCGATCCTGCGCCCATTCCAACCGGCTGCGGCGGTCCTGCAGCCGATCGCCGCGCTCGGCCGCGGCGCGGCGGATGCGTTCCTGTTGACCGCCGGCGGCTTGCGCGGGACAAACGGGTCGTGCGACCCGGTCCGGGTGGCGGGGCGGCGGGACGACGCGGAATGGCAGGGCTCAGGCAACGGCAACTGGACGCGGCGCGGGCTATCGTGGCGCATGCGGCGGAGCGACTCGAGGCGGACATCTCGGTCAAGCTCTGGGACGGCTCGATCGTGCCGCTCGGCCCCGGCGCCCGGAGCGACATCACCCTGACCGTCAAGTCGCCGGCGGTGATCCGGCGGCTCGTCCTGTCGCCGCGCCTGATGACCGTCTTCGAGCTCTACGCCGTCGGCGCCATCGACGTGGAGGGCGGCACGCCGATCGAGGCGGCCCGGCGCTGGGACCATCTGAAGGCGCTCCACCTCGCGCGCACCGTCGACAAGACGTTCATCCTGAAGTCGCTCTGGCCGTTCCTGGTGGCCGGCAGCGCTGAACGGGGCCCGGAAGGTTATCGCGCCAGGGTGCCGACCCGCTTCGGCAAGGGCCGCGACGACCAGGAGCTGATCCGCTTCCACTACGACGTCTCGAACGACTTCTACGCGCTCTTCCTCGACCCGGAGATGGTCTATTCCTCCGCCTATTTCGCGCGGCCCGACATGAGCCTCGAGGAAGCCCAGCTCGCCAAGCTCGACATGATCTGCCGCCGCCTCAGGCTGCAGCCCGGCGAACGGCTCCTTGACATCGGCTGCGGCTGGGGCGGCCTCGTCTGCCACGCCGCGCGGAACTACGGCGTCACCGCTCTCGGCGTGACGCTCTCCCGCCAGCAATACGACTATGCCCAGGCGAAGATCCGGCGGCTGGGCCTCGGCGACAAGGTGACGGTCGAACTCCGCGACTACCGCACCGTCGACGAGCCGGGAGGCTTCGACAAGATCGCCCAGATCGAGATGTTCGAGCATGTCGGGCTGGACAACCACGACGCCCATTTCAAGCAGATGCACCGGCTGCTGAGGCCGCGCGGGCTCTATCTGCACCAGGCGAGCACGCGCCGGCCGACCTGGAACCCGAAGGATTTCCGCAAGCCGACGCCCTACCAGAAGGTGATCACGCGCTTCATCTTCCCCGGCGGCGAACTCGACCACATCGGCATGACGGTGACCAATCTCGAGCGCCACGCCTTCGAGGTCCACGACGTCGAGGCCTGGCGCGAGCACTTCCAGAAGACGCTCGAGCACTGGACGGCGCGGCTCGCCGCCAACCGCGCCGCCGCGGAGGCGGAGATCGGCGCGGCCAAGACGCGGCTCTGGCTGCTCTACTTCTCGCTGTTCGCGCTCGCCTTCGAGCGCAACACCACCTTCGTGTTCCAGACGCTCGCCTCCAAGCGCCAGCCCGGCCCCTCCGGCCTGCCTTTCTCCCGCGCCGACCTCTATCGCGACGAGATCGGGGGCAAGGCTGCGGAGCCGGGCGCGGCGCCGCCGGTGCGGGCGGTCGAGACCGCCTGAGGGCAGGAGAGATCATGGACCAGATGACGGCGATCATCCGCCTGGACCGCGTGGTGCGGGACGCCCAGGCGGTGCTCCGGGACCACCTCACGTCCGGCACGATGACGGCCGACGACGCGCTGCGGCGGCTCCGCGACGTGCTGGAGGAGGAGGATTTCGTGCGCTTCCAGCGCGCGCTCGAGGGAACCGGGGGGCCGGAGGCGGAGCCGATCGGGCCGGAAGACCCGCTCCCATACCGGTGACGCGCCGTCTTTCTCCGGCTAAATAGCGGATCGCAAACCTTTTTTTACCACCGCGCGCGCTAATGCCCGCTGGAGGGGCACTCCTCTTGCCCGGAAGGCAGGGTCTCGTATGCGCGTACCTGGACGTCTCCGCCCGGCCCTCGCCCTCGTTCTGCTCGGCATTCTGGTCGGGCTCGGCGCGTGCGGCCGGCGGCCGGCGATGATGAGCGAGCACCAGTGCATGGCCCGCGCCATGTACTTCGAATCGAACCGCTCCAGCGACGACGGCATGCTCGCGGTCGGCACCGTGGTGATGAACCGGGTGAAGTCGCCGAAATTCCCGAACACGGTGTGCGGCGTGGTCGGCCAGAAGAACCAGTTCGCCCCCGGCGTGCTCTCCAGGCCGATGAACGACAGTGGCCGCCCGCGCGCCGAGCGCATGGCGAAAGCGGTGCTGCGCGGCCAGCGCCACCGGGGCGTCGGGCAGAAGGTGATGTTCTTCCACACCGCCGGCCACAACTTCCGCTACAACAACATGCACTATCAGGTCATCGCCGGCGGTAACGCCTTCTACGAGAAACGCACGCCCAAGCCCGGGGAGCGCAACACCACCCAGATCGAGGTCGCGCAGGGCATGCGCCAGGTCCGCCCGACGCGCGAGGTGGTGTTCGCCTCGTCGGCGCCGCTGCCGCAGCGCTCCGAGCCGGCCCGGCCGCGCGCCCGTGAGCGGC
>JAEZEK010000149.1 GCA_023417735.1 Pseudomonadota bacterium
GGCTTCGCCGATCAGGCGTTGAGCGGCTGCTCGACGAGCCTGACCGGCAGCTTCAGGTAATGCACGCCGTTCGCCTCCGCCTCCGGGAACTTGCCGGCGCGGATGTTGGTCTGGATGGACGGCAGGAGCAGGAGCGGCGCGGCCAGCCCGGCGTCGCGCTGGCGCCGCCACGCCACGAACTCCTCCTTCGTGCGGCCGGCGAGGTGCACGTTCTTCTTCTCCTCGGCGACGGTGGTTTCCCAGGCATAGGCGTCTCGGCCCGGGGCCTTGTAGTCGTGGCACATGAAGAGCCGCGTCTCGTCGGGCAATGCGAGCAGGCGCTGCATGGAATCGTAGAGCTGGTCGGCGTCGCCGCCCGGGAAATCGGCCCGCGCCGTCCCGTAGTCCGGCATGAACAGCGTGTCGCCCACGAACACCGCGTCCGCGATCCGGTACGCGACGTCGGCCGGCGTATGGCCGGGCACGAAGATCACCTCGGCCTCCAGATTGCCGATCCGGAACCGCTCGCCGTCGGCGAAGAGGCGGTCGAACTCGGATCCGTCGCCGGAGACGTCGGTGAGATTGAAGACCGGCCGGAAGATGCGCTGGACGTCGCGGATGTGCTCGCCGATCCCGACCTTCGCGCCGGTCTTGAGCTTCAGATAGGGGGCGGCGGAAAGATGGTCGGCATGGGCGTGCGTCTCGAGGATCCACTCGACCGCCACGCCTTCGTCCGCCGCGCCGGCGAGAATCGCGTCGGCCGAGGCGGTGGACGCCTTGCCGGAGCGGTGATCGAAATCGAGGACGGGATCGACGACGGCGCCCTTCCCGGTCGCCCGGTCCCACACCAGATAGCTTATCGTGTTCGTCGGCTCGTCGAAGAAGGCTCGGATCGCGAGCGCATCGGTCCTGCTCATGGTTTCAGCTCCCCAGCTGCGGCCGAAGGGGTCGGCCATTCGGTCTGGACTTATATATTAGCACATGCTAAATTAGCAATACATAAATCCGAGGACGTTCCATGACCCTTCACGATGCGCTGGACCCGCTCGAGGCGAAGGCCGAGGAGGCGGTCGCGATGCTCCGCCTGCTGGCCAACGAGAAACGCCTGCTGATCCTCTGCAAGCTGGCCGGCCACGGCGAGATGTCGGTCACTGCGCTCTCCGAGGCGGTGCGGCTCAGCCAGTCGGCGCTCTCCCAGCATCTGGCGAAGCTCCGGGCGGACGGGCTGGTGAGGTCGCGCCGGAGTGCGCAGACGCTCTACTACCGCGTCGGCGACCCGCGGGTGGCGAAGCTGCTCGAGACGCTGCAGGACATCTACTGCCCGACCTGAGGCCGCGCTCACGCCGCCCGCCCCTCTCCGGCGATCAATCCCGGTCGGCATAATCCTCGCTCCGCCCGAGCCGGGCGGCCGCGGCCTGGTCGAGGACGACGCGGACCCGCGGATGCAGCTGGAGCGCGCTCGCCGGGCACATCGCGGTGACCGGCCCCTCGATCATGCGCGCGACCGCATCCGCCTTCGCCCCTCCCGTTGCCAGGAGCACGATCGTCCGGCTCTCCAGGATGGTGCCGATCCCGACCGTGACGGCATGGTCCGGCACCGCGTCCGCACCGTCCTGCTCTCCGGCGTTCGCGGCCATCGTCGCGCGGGTGAGGCGTCTCAGGCGGCTTCGCGAGCCGAGGCTCGAGCCCGGCTCGTTGAAGGCGATGTGCCCGTTGTCGCCGATGCCGAGGAAGCAGAGCGCGAAGCCGCCGGCCCGCGCGATCTCGGCTTCGTAGCGGAGCGCCTCCGCCTCCGGGTCGGCCGCGTCGCCTCGGATCAGTCCCTCCGCGCCCGGCGCGATTCCGACCCGGTCGAAGAGATGCCGCCGCAGGAAGGTGTTGAAGGATGCGGGATGGTCGGGCGGCAGCCCGGCATATTCGTCCAGCATGAAGGGCAGGACGCGGCCGAACGAGAGCCCGCCCTCCGCGACCCTCGAGGCCAATCGATCATAGACCGCGACGGGCGTGCGCCCGGTCGGGAATGCGATCGCGGCGGGCGCCGCCAGGGATGCGATCTCGCCGGCGATGATCGCGGCGGTGCGGGCCGCGGCATCGTCCGCGGATGCAAAGATGGAGACTCGCATCGCCCTCCCGATCGGCGCTGGCCCCGGCGTCGCACGCGCGCTATGCAACGCCCCGGCTGACCTCTGGAGAGACGATCGAGATGCAGCACGGTTCCGTGACCGCCGAGGATCTGCGCGCCGCCGGCTGGGAGACCATCCCCGAGGAGGGCTTCCTCGGCCATGTCGGCCCCATGTGGCAGTGGACCGGCGCGGACGGACCGCGCTTCGGCTTCATCGCCGAGCCGAAGCATCACAACAAGCGCGGCGTCGTGCAGGGCGGCATGCTGATGACCTTCGCCGACCGCTCGATGGCGCTCGCCGGCCGGGCCCTGACCGGGAATATGCCGCAGGCGACCATCCAGCTCGACATCCATTTCGTATCGGCGGTGGACATCGGGGAGTTCGTCGAGTCGCGCGCCGAGGTCGTGCGGCGGACGAGCTCTCTTCTCTTCATCCGCGGCACGCTGAGCGTCGGCGACCGGATCGTCGCCACCGGCAACGGCATCTGGAAGGTGATGCGCCCTGAGCGCGGAAAGCCGGCGGGCGCCGCCGCCTTGCAGCCGGCCGAACCGTAGCGCCGCCCTCAAGGGATCCGCCGCCGGCTGGCACTTGCCGCCCCCCTCCGCTAAGCCGGCCGGCTTCCCGAGGCGGCCGTCCGGCGCCGAGTTCACTGCTCCGAGGAATCCCGATGGAACGGCACGACGAACGCGACCTCACCGCGAGTGATGCTGCTCACACTGCCGCCTCCGGCCCGGCCATGCGCCACGCCCGCGCCGAGCGGGCGGACGAGCGCTTCGTGCGGGGAAGGGGGCGGTACACCGACGACATCGACTTGCCGGGACAGCTCTATGCCGCATTCCTGCGGGCACCCTTCGCGCACGGGGATCTGAGGTCGGTCGACGTCGAAGCCGCGCGGGCCGTCGACGGGGTGGTGGCGGTCTTCACGGCCGAAGACGTCGAGCGCGCCGGCTTTCGCGGGCCCCGGTCCAACGTCCCGCCGCCGGGGCCGCTCGGCTTCTTCCACAATCCCGTACGTCCGCTGCTCGCCTCGGGCCGCGTCCGCCACGTCGGCGAGGCGGTCGCGATGGTGGTTGCGCGGAGCCGGGCGATCGCCGAGGAGGCGGCCGAGCAGATCGCGCTTGATTTCGACACGCTCCCGGCCGCGATCGATCCGCTCGAGGCAATGGCGCCGGGCGCCCCGCAGATCTGGCCGGAAGCGCCCGGCAACGTCTCCTTCGAATGGCATGCGGGCGATGCGGAGGCGGTGGCCGCCGCAATGGAGCGCGCCCACCGCGTCGTCCACGTCCGGCTCGTCAATCCGCGCGTCGCCGGCAATCCGCTCGAGCCGCGAAGCGCGATCGGACAGTACGATGCGCAGTCGGGCCGCTATACGCTCCACAGCGGATCGCAGGGCGCGCCGGCGCTCCGCGACGGCCTCGCCGAGATGCTGCCCGACCTGCCGCCGAACGGGCTGCGGGTGATCACCCCCGATGTCGGCGGCGGCTTCGGGCTGAAGACCTCGCCCTATCCGGAGCATGCCTTGCTCCTCTTCGCCGCGCGCGAAGCCGGCGCTCCCGTCAAATGGACGGCGAGCCGCGGCGACAGCTTCCTCGCCGACAATCACGGGCGCGACAGCGTGGTCGAAGGCTGGCTGGCGGTCGATGCCGACGGCCGCTTCCTGGCCTTGCGCGCGGATGTCGTGGGCGTGCTCGGCGCCTATCTCTCGCGTGCCGGCGCCATCGTGGCGACGCGGCAGATCGCCTCCGGCCTCGCCGGGCCGTACACGACGCCGCACATCGCGGTGCGGTCGCGCGGCGTCTTCACCAACACCATGTCGACAGGGCCGTATCGCGGCGCCGGCCGGCCCGAATCCTCCTATCTCGCGGAGCGCCTCGTCGAGGAGGCGGCGCGCGAACTCCGGGTCGATCCGGTCGAGCTCCGGCGGCGCAACCTCATCCCGCCCGATGAGGTCCCGTATCGGACCCCGCTCGGCCACCTCTACGACAGCGGCGATTTCGGCGCGCTGCTCGACAAGGGGCTCGCCGAGGCCGACTGGGCCGGCTTCGACGCCCGGCGCGCGGATTCGGAAGCGCAAGGCAAGCTGCGGGGGAGGGGTCTCGCGCTCTTCCTAGAGATCGCCGGCGGCATCCTCGACGAGACGGCGGAGATCCGCTTCGCCGCCGACGGCCTGGTCGAGCTGCGCACCGCCTCGCAGTCGAACGGCCAGAGCCACGACCGCAGCCTCAGCGCGGCCGCCGCCCGCATCCTGCAGATCCCGCAGGACCTTATCGTGGTGATCGAGGGCGACACCGACGAGACGCCGGGCGGGCCGCCGAGCGTCGCCTCGCGCTCGGCCATGATGACCGGCGGCGCGGTCACCGCGCTCTGCCGCACGGTGATCGCGCGCGCGCGCCGGCTCGCCGCCGAGGAGATGGAGGTCGCCGACGGCGATCTCGATTATGCCGACGGCGCCTTCATCGTGCGCGGCACCGACCTCCGCCTCGGCCTCCTCGACCTGGCGGCGCCCCTGCGGGCGCGGGGCGCCCGTGCCCCGCCCC
>JAEZEK010000272.1 GCA_023417735.1 Pseudomonadota bacterium
GTCGGGAAGGTGCGGCTCCATCTGGCGGATGACGGCGGCCTTGACCGAGCCGACGTCGGACACGATGGCGCCTTGGGCGAGATGGGGCGCCATCGCCTTCGCCACCGCCTCGCAGGCGCCGCCCGGCACGCAGGCGATGACGAGGTCGGCGCCCGCCACCGCCTCGGCGATGTCGGTGGTGTACTCGTCGCCGAGGCCGAGCCGCTCGGCGGTCGCCACCGTCTCCGGCCGGCGGCTCTGCACGGCGATGCGGCCGACGATGCCGGCCTGCCGCGCCGCGCGCGCGATGGAGGAGCCGATCAGGCCGATGCCGATCAGCGCCAGCCGCTCGAAACGGACCGCCATCGTCACGCCCCGCCGAGAAAGTCGGAGAGCGCCGCGACGGCGCCGCGGTTCGCCTCCGCGCTGCCGATCGTCATGCGCAGCGCGTCCGGCAGCCCGTAGCCGGCGACGCGGCGGAGCACGTAGCCGCGCTCGCGCAGGAAGCGGTCGGCCGCGACGGCGCCCCGGCCAGGCTCCGGCGGGAAGTGGATCAGCACGAAATTGCCGACGCTCGGGGTGACGCGGAGCCCGAGCCGGGCGAGTTCGGCGGAGACCCAGGCGAGCCATTCCGAATTGTGGGCGACCGCCGCCTCGACATGGGCGCGGTCGGCGGCCGCCTCGACGCCGGCGGCGAGCGCCGGGCCGGTCACGTTGAAGGGCCCGCGGGTGCGGTTCAGCGCGTCGACGACGTGGGCCGGCCCGAACGCCCAGCCGAGCCGCAGATTGGCGAGGCCGTGGATCTTCGAGAAGGTCCGCGTCATCACCACGTTGTCGGCCTCGGCGGCGAGCTCCAGCCCGCTCGAATAGTCGTTGCGGCGGACGTATTCCGCATAGGCGGCGTCGAGCACCAGGAGGACGTTGCCGGGCAGCCCCGCGTGCAGCCGCTTCACCTCGGCATGCGGCAGGTAGGTGCCGGTCGGGTTGTTCGGGTTGGCGAGGTAGACGATCCGGGTGCGCGGCGTGACGGCGGCGAGGAGCGCGTCGACGTCGGCCGTCTACTCGCGCTCCGGCGCGACGACGGGCACGCCGCCGGCGGCGAGGATGGCGATCCGGTAGACGAGGAAGCCGTGCGCGCTGTAGACGGCCTCGTCGCCGGGCCGGAGATAGGTCTGGGCAATGAGCGTGAGCAGCTCGTCGGAGCCGTTGCCGCAGACGATGCGCTCCGCGCCGATCCCGTGTGCGGCGGCGATCGCCTCGCGCAGGAGCCGCGACGAGCCCTCGGGATAGACGTGCAGCCGGTCGGCATTGGCGCGGTACGCCTCCACCGCGCGCGGGCTCGGCCCGAGCGGCGTCTCGTTGGACGACAGCTTGAACACCTTCGCGGCCGCGCTCCGGTCGTCGCCGGGCACGTAGGCCGCGATCTCGAGGACACCCGGCCGCGGCTCGGGACGCGTCTTTTCGGTCATGGACGGCTCTTGCAGGCTTCCGCAGGGCGCACCGCCGAGCGGACGCCCTTCTTCGATCACTCCGGGAGGACGGCAGGTGATAGCCGCCGGCGGATGCGAAGGCAAAGGGAGAGTCGCAGGGGCCGCCCGGCGCGGCGCATCGCACGCCCTCGGCTGAAGTGTCATCCGGCTGACAAGCGCCTGTCACGGAGCGCCCCTAGCCAGTTTGAAATGACTCCAAACAAAGTGGAGTCAGCCAGTCATCTTTTTCAGGGGCCGACACATGAACGAGCACGCGAACCATTCCGGTTTCCGGACCAGCCTGCTGGAGGAGGCGGCCGGGGCGCCGCTCAACCCCACCGGCAATCCGACCATGGGCGAGGTCATCGCCGCACGCTTCTCGCGGCGTGGCCTTCTGAAGGGCGCCCTCGCCGTCTCGGCGATCTCGGCGACCGTCAGCCCGCTCGCGCTGATGACCGCCGACCAGGCCAGGGCGAACGGCGGATCGGCGTTCAGCTTCAAGGAGATCGAGGCCGGCGTCGACGCCGACCATCACGTCGCGGAAGGCTACGCGCCGACGTCCTGCTGCGCTGGGGCGATCCGATCTTCCCGGACGCGCCGGACTTCGACCCGGCCGCGCAGACGGCGGAGAAGCAGCGCCGGCAGTTCGGCTACAACAACGACTATGTCGGGTTCATCCCGATCGAGGGGTCGAACACGCACGGCCTGCTCGTCGTGAACCACGAATACACGAACGAGCACCTGATGTTCCCCGGCATCGTCCAGATCGTCGACGGCAAGCCGCAGGTCGCGCCGGCGACCAAGGAACGCGTCGACATCGAGATGGCCGCGCACGGCGGCACCATCGTCGAGATCCGCAAGGACGGCAGGAAGTGGCAGGTCGTGAAGGATTCGCCCTACAACCGCCGCATCACGGCCGACACCGAGATGGAGATCACCGGGCCCGCCGCCGGCAGCCCGCGCCTCCAGACGAACGCCGATCCGACGGGAAAGCGCGTGCTCGGCACGATCAACAATTGCGCCGGCGGCGTCACGCCGTGGGGCACCTACATCCTGGCCGAGGAGAACTTCCACGGCTATTTCGGCGGCGAGCTGCCGGCCGACCATCCCGAGGCGGTGAACTACAAGCGCGTGGGCGTGCCCCAGGGCACCTACGACTGGTCGAACTACTACGACCGCTTCGACGTCTCCAAGGAGCCGAACGAGGCGAACCGGTTCGGCTGGATCGTCGAGGTCGATCCGTTCGACGCCAACGCCGTCCCGAAGAAGCGCACCGCGCTCGGCCGCTTCAAGCATGAAGGCGCGGAGTCGATCGTCGCCGCGGACGGCCGCGTCGTCTTCTATCTCGGCGACGACGAGCGCTTCGACTACGTCTACAAGTTCGTGACGGCGGGCACCTACGATCCCGACGACCGCGCCGCCAACATGGACCTCCTCGACGAGGGCACGCTCTACGTCGCGAAGTTCGGCGAGGACGGCCGCATGCAGTGGCTGCCGCTCGTTCACGGCGAAGGCCCGCTGACGGCGGAGAACGGCTTCCAGAGCCAGGCCGACGTGGTGATCGAGGCCCGCCGGGCCGGCGACCTCCTCGGCGCGACCAAGATGGACCGGCCGGAGGACGTCGAGCCGAACGGCAAGACCGGCAAGGTCTACGTCATGCTCACCAACAACAGCCGGCGCAAGGACGACCAGGTCGACGCCGCCAATCCGCGCGCGGCGAACGCCTTCGGCCACATCATCGAGATCGCCGAGGAGGGCGGCGATTTCACGGCCACGGAAGGCGCCTGGGAGGTTCTCCTGAAGTGCGGCGACCCGAGCGTGGCTGAGGTCGGCGCCTCCTTCTCGACCGCGACCACCGCGAACGGCTGGTTCGGCATGCCGGACTATTGCGCGGTCGACGCCGAGGGGCGGCTCTGGGTCTCCACGGACGGCAACTCGCCGAAGGCGACCGGCCGCACCGACGGCCTGTGGGCGGTCGACACCGAGGGCGAGGCGCGCGCCACGTCCAAGCTCTTCTACCGCGTGCCCGTCGGCGCGGAGATGTGTGGCCCGCTCCTCACCGAGGACATGGAGACCATGTTCCTGGCCGTGCAGCACCCCGCCCACGGAGGCGAGGACTGGGAAGGCTTCGGCCGCCCGTCCTATTACGAGGACCTCTCGACCCGCTGGCCGGATTTCCGCGACGACATGCCGACCCGGCCCTCGGTCGTGGTGATCACGCGCCAGGGCGGCGGCAAGATCGCCCTCTAGGCTTCGCGCCCAACTGACCGGATCGTGGGGGATTCCCTGCGCGTCCGGTTCCGACCAGGCGACCCCGCCGGCCAATCAGGCCGGCGGGGATGTCGATATCGCGCTGACGCGATCGCCCCGCCGAGGCATTCGAGCCGTAGCGGAAGGGTTCGCCTCGCATGACGCGGGCCTGCAGCTTCGCTACGATGCACGCTCCCTCCCGACGGCGGTTCGCATGAGCACGAGCGGCACCTATCTCGCGGTCTTCTTCAGCAACAAGTCGAGCCCGCGGTGGCAGGGTTGGTATGCCATGTCCCAGGACGAGCGGCGCGCCAAGGACGAGGAAGGGCTCGCTGCCCTGAAAGCCTGGGACGAGGCGCACCAGAACGACATCGTCTACATGGGCGGGCCGCTCGGCCCGACCAAGCGCACATCGCAGGACGGCGTGGCCGACGTGGTGAACGAGCTGACCGTGTGCGTCGTCGTGCGCGCACCCTCGCACGAGGCTGCGGCCAAGCTCTTCGAGGGCCATCCGCACTTCACGATCTTTCCGTGCGACTTCGTGGACGTGATGCCGCTGCTTTCGGGACCTCCCGGCGCGTAAGCGCGCGCGGGCCGGGCTCGTGACGACGCGGATCGAGGCGAGAGGCGCGAGCCGGCTTGTCTTCATGGCCGCAGCCCGACTTCAGTCCCGTCGAGAACGCTTCCGCCGCGTTCGAGGAGCGGCCGGGCAAGGCTGCCGCCCACGCCCTCAGCGAATGGGTCGGGTCGGCCGGACCCGGCCGTCCCAATCCGCGCTTGACAGGCGGGGGATTGGCTCCCAAAGCGGGCAGCCCAGTGGGCGGAACCGGGATGAGAGCGGCGGACCAGGTCACGAACGGAAGCGAGGCGCTGCGCCGGAC
>JAEZEK010000229.1 GCA_023417735.1 Pseudomonadota bacterium
CGGCTTGACCGCCTCGACGGTGAGGCGGTGCTGCCGGCCGTCGCGCGCCGTCCCCAGGATGGACTGACCCTCGGCGAGGCCGATCAGGGCGGCCCCGATCGGCGTCAGCACCGAGACCTTGCCGGCCGCGATGTCGGCCTCCTTGGGGAAGACCAGGGTGACGCGGCGCGGCTCGCCCTCGTCGGCCCGATAGACGAGCGTCGAGCCCATCCGCACGTTCTTGGCCGCGAGCTTGCGGTCGGGCACGACCACCGCGCGCTCCATCTCGGCGAGCAGCGCCTCGGCCGCATCGGGCTGGCTGTCGAGCGCGAGATGGGCGAGGCTCGTGAGGCGGTCGTGGTCGCTTTCGCCGACGACGATCCGCGGCAGGCGCTTGCCGTCCAGGTCCTTCCGCATGTCGTTCTTCCGCTTTCGGGCGTGCCGCTTCCGCGCGGCTCACGCCTCGCCCCCATCGGGATGATACATCGTGATTTCGCCCCGGAAACGGTCCGTCGCGGAAGGCGCTTCCGCCGGGACCAGCCCCCTCGGCTCGGGGGGCGCAGATGCGGCCGAGCCGGGGGCTACTTGCCCGCGAGCGGGTTCTCTCGCCGGGCGAGGGAGAGGCGGAGGTCGGCCAGCACGTTCATGAGGGGAAGGTGGCCGCTCGGGCGGCCGGGGTCAAGCCCCGGCCGATCGCGAGGAAAGGCGGCGGGCGCCGCCCGCCTTCAGCGCAGCACGACGACGCGCGTGCCGACCTTCACCTTGTCGTAGAGGTCCGTCACGTCGTCATTGGTCATCCGGACGCAGCCCGAGGAGACCGCCTGGCCGATCGTCCAGGGCTCGGTGGAGCCGTGGATGGGGTAGAGCGTGCTGCCGATATAGAGGGCGCGCGCGCCGAGCGGATTGGCGGGGCCGCCCTCCATGTAGAGGGGCAGGCCCGGCTGCCGCTTGCGCATCTGCGGCGGCGGCGTCCAGCCCGGCCATTCCGCCTTGCGCGTGATGCGGTGCGTGCCGGCCCACTGGAAGCCCTCGCGGCCGACGCCGACGCCGTAGCGGATCGCCTTGCCGTTGCCGAGCACGTAATAGAGCCGCCGTTCTGCGGTGTTCACCACGATCGTGTCGGCGCCGTAGGGGCCGGCATAGGCGACGATCTCGCGCGGCACCGGGTTGTGGCGCTGGCGCGTCTCGGCGCCGAATGTGACCCACTGCTTGGTCGAGGAGTCAAAGAACTTCGTGCCGGCCGTCGCGGCCGCCTGGCCCTCCGACTGCATCGCCAGGAGCGCGACCGCGAGGGCGGTCGCGAGAAAAGGCTTCGTCTTCATCGTGTCCCCGCAAAAACCATTATCGGACGACTGCTTAGCAGCCGTCGCTTGGAAATCCGTTAAAGCGCGCGCGCCAAGCAACGCGGAAGAATACGCCATCAGGCCCGCACCGAGAATGCGGCGCCGGCGAAACCGCGCGCGTGTGTGCCCGGCGCAACGCTCGGCCGGAAGGTCGGAACCGGACGGGCGGAACGGGTGACCGCTTCCGGCGTTGCGAGCGCGGACCGAAATGCCTTCCGGAGGAGATCCCGACATGGCGACCGCGAAAGAAAGACTGCTGGAATGGCTGCGCGACGCGCATGCGGCGGAAGAGCAGGCCGAGACGATGCTGAGCGGCATGGCGAGCCGGCTGGAGCACTACCCGCAGCTCAAGGCGCGCATCGAGCAGCACATCCGCGAGACGCAGCGCCAGGCCGAGCTCGTGCGCGGCTGCATCGAGCGGAACGGCGGCAGCACCTCCGCCCTGAAGGACATGGGCGGCAAGATGCTGGCCATGGGCCAGGCGATGAGCGGCATCTTCGTCAGCGACGAGGTGATGAAGGGCGCGATCGCGAGCCACGCCTTCGAGGCGATGGAGATCGCCTCCTACCGGATCCTGATCGCAACCGCCGAGCATGTCGGCGATACCGAGACGGCGCGCATCTGCCGCGAGATCCTCGCGGAGGAGGAGGCGATGGCGGCCTGGCTCGACGAGAACCTGCCGGACCTCACGAAGCAGTATCTCGCCCGCGAGGAGATGGGAGTGACCGCCAAGCACTGACCGGCCGCGCGGCCGACCGACAATCCCCCCGCGCGGCGTGCAACCGCGCGGGGATTTGCGCGTTGACCCTCCTCTTCGGGCGGCCATGCGAAGGGGAGGAGCGGCGGCTTGCGCGCGACGCGGGTACTGGCGGCACTTGCAGCTATCATCGTGGTCGCCGGGCTGGGCCTGGCGGCTTTCGCGTGGAGATCGGAGATCGATGCGATCGATCCTCCGGAGCGGTCGGCCTTCGACCCGGAGACGATCGCGCGCGGCGCGCAGCTCGCCGCCGTCGGAAACTGCATCGCCTGCCACACGGTTCCCGGCGGGCAGTCTTTCGCCGGCGGGCTGGCGCTGCCCACCCCGTTCGGCACCATCTACTCGACGAACATCACGCCCGACCCGGAAACCGGGATCGGGCGCTGGAGCGAGGCGGCGTTCCGGCGCTCCATGCGCGAGGGCGTCGACCGCGAGGGCCGCCACCTCTACCCGGCCTTCCCGTACGACCATTACACGCGGGTGACCGACGAGGACGTTTCCGCGCTCTACGCCTTCCTGATGACGCGCCGGCCGGTCACGGCCGAGGCGCCGGAAAACGAGCTGCCGTTCCCCTACAACATCCGGCCGCTGCTCGCCGGCTGGAAGCTCCTCTATCTCGACGAGGGCGCGTTCCGCCCCGACCCGGGCCAAAGCGAGGCCTGGAACCGCGGCGCCTATCTCGCCGAGGGCCTCGGCCATTGCGGCTCCTGCCACACGCCGCGCAACCGCTTCGGCGCGCTCGAGGCGGACCGCCACTGGGCGGGCGGCGAGGCGGAGGGCTGGACCGCCTATCCGATCGACGAGACCTCGCCCGCGCCCGTCCCTTGGAACCCGGAAAGCCTCGCCTTCTATCTCAGGAACGGATGGCACGCCCATCACGGCGTCTCGCGCGGGCCGATGGCGGAGGTCACGGGCAATTTGCGCGCGCTCCCCGACGAGGACATCGAGGCAATCGCGATCTACACGG
Source organism: Pseudomonadota bacterium (assembly GCA_023417735.1). Lineage (GTDB taxonomy): Bacteria > Pseudomonadota > Alphaproteobacteria > Rhizobiales > Afifellaceae > Propylenella. The sequence goes on from JAEZEK010000229.1 coordinate 3,047, forward strand.
CCTCGGTCATGGGCGAGCCGACGCCGGAGCGCCTCAGCCAGGCGGAGGCGCTGCTGGCGGAGGCCGCCGGCGGGCCGGGCGCGATGATCCCCGCAGCCGACAGCCAGGCCGCGCCGACTGCGCCGGCCGGACGGAGCGGCGAGGCGATCTATCTCGGCGCCTGCTCGCCCTGCCACGATGCCGGCCGGCCGCTGCCCTTCGGCGGGCTGAACCTCGCGCTGAGCACGGCCGTCAACGCGCCGAACCCGCAGAACATCGTCAACATGGTCTATTTCGGGCTGCCGGCGGCCGACGGGCAGGCGAGCTCCGTCATGCCGGGCTATCGCGGCGTGATCTCGGAGGACGAGATGGCGGCGCTCCTCGACTATCTTCGCGAGCGCTTCACGGATCGGCCGCCCTGGGAGAACCTCGGCGAGATCGTGCGGGCGACCATGACCGGCGAATACCATGTCCGCGTCCTTCCCTCCGACGGGATCGAGCGGGCGCCCGAGAATGTCGGTGCGGAGGACTGACCGATGGCAGTGACGCTCAACGTGAACGGCCAGGCGCACGAGGTCGACGCCGATCCGGCGACGCCGCTCCTCTACGCGCTGCGCGACGATCTCGGCCTCAACGGCGCGAAATACGGCTGCGGCCTCGGCCAGTGCGGATCCTGCACGGTCATGGTGGACGGCGAGCCGGTGTTCTCCTGCGTGACGCCGATCCTGATGGTGGAAGGCCGCGAGGTCACGACGGTGGAGGGGCTCGGCACGATCGAGGAGCCGGGCCCGATGCAGGCCGCCTTCATCGAGGCGCAGGCGGCGCAATGCGGCTTCTGCATCCCCGGCATGATGATGCGGGCGCAGGCGCTGCTGCAGAAGAATCCCGGCGCGTCCGACCAGGAGATCCGCGCGGCGCTGGAGCCGAATCTCTGCCGCTGCGGCACGCACATGCGGATTCTCGCCGCGGTGCGCCGCGCCGGCGAGCTGATGCAGGCCGCCGGCCTGCCGGCATCGGATGGGAGGACCGGATGATGCAGACCAACGACCGGAGCGGAATCTCCCGCCGCGCGGTGCTCGCCGGGACCGGCGCGCTCGTCGTCGGCTTCTCGATCGCGGGGGCAGCGCTCGCGCAGGACGCGGCGCCCGCCGGCCAACCGGCGCCGCCGAAGCTGCCCGGCAGCCTGAAGGATTCGCCCCTCCTCGATTCCTGGATAAGGGTCGATGCCGACGGGTCGATCACCGTCTTCACCGGAAAGGTCGAACTCGGGCAGGGCATCAGGACCGCGCTCATCCAGGTCGCGGCCGAGGAGCTGGAGGTGGAGCCGGGCGAGATCGACCTCGTCACCGCCGATACCGGCCGCACGCCGGACGAGGGCTTCACCGCGGGCAGCCAGTCGATGCAGAACAGCGGGACGGCGATCCGCAACGCCGCCGCGCAGGTGCGCGAGATCCTGATCGCCCAGGCGGCCGAGCGCCTCGGCGTTGCGCCGGGCGAACTCCGGGCCGAGGGCAAGGCCATCGTCGCCGCCGACGGCACATCAATCGGCTACGGCGAACTCGTCTCGGATGAGCTGCTCCATGTCGAGGCGCAGCCGCAATCGCGGCTCAAGGAACCCGGCACGTTCCGCCTGATGGGCCAGTCGCTGCCGCGGGTCGACATCCCGGCCAAGGTGACCGGCAACCCGGCCTATGTGCACGATCTCCGGCTCGAGGGCATGGTCCATGCCCGCGTGGTCCGCCCGCCCAGCCAGCAGGCGGAGCTCGTCGAGCTCGATTCGAGCGCGGTGGAGGCCATGCCGGGCGTCGTCGCGGTCGTGCGCGACGGCGACTTCCTCGCGGTCGTGGCGGAACGCGAGTTCCAGGCCGTCTCAGCGATGCGCGCGCTGGCGGCGGCCGCGCAATGGCAGGAGCGCCCGAACCTGCCCGACCAGACGCGGCTGCCGGAGGTGCTGCAATCGCTCGAGCGCGAAGTGGGCACCGTGGCCGAGGAGGGGCAGCCGGCCTTCTCCGGCCAGGTCTACGAAGCCACGTTCACCCGGCCCTACCAGATGCACGCCTCGATCGGCCCGTCCTGCGCGGTGGCGGTGATGGGCGACGACGGCATGACGGTGTGGTCGCACACGCAGGGCGTCTATCCGGACCAGCGGGCGATCGCCGAAATGCTCGCCATACCGCCGGAGCAGGTGCGGGTCATCCACATGGAGGGCTCCGGCTGCTACGGCCACAACGGCGCGGACGACGCGGCGGCCGACGCCGCCATGATCGCGAGCGCTCTTCCCGGCCGTCCGGTCCGGGTCCAGTGGATGCGCGAGCAGGAGCATGCCTGGGAGCCCTACGGGCCGGCCATGATGATGAAGGTCCGCGCCACGCTCGGCGAGGACGGCCGCGTCCGCGACTGGGCCTACGATCTATGGAGCAACGTGCATTCGACGCGCCCGGGCGGCGCGGCCTCGCTGCTCGCCGCGCGCCACCGGCAGGATGCCGTCACGCCGCCGCCGGCGCGGCTCAACATTAGCCAGGCCGGCAACGGCGACCGCAATTCGAACCCGCTCTACGTGTTCCCGAACAAGCGCGTGCTCTGGCATTTCCTGCCCGACATGCCGCTCCGCGTCTCGGCGCTCCGGGCGCTCGGCGCCTATGCCAACGTGTTCGCGATCGAGAGCTTCATGGACGACCTCGCGCTGGCGGCGGAGGCCGACCCGGTCGAGTTCCGGCTGCGCCACCTCGACGATCCGCGGGCGCGGGACGTCGTGACGCTCGCCGCCGAGCGCTTCGGCTGGGACGGTTGGCAGAAGCAGCCCGGCCGGGGACGCGGCTTCGCCTTCGCGAAGTACAAGAACCTCGCCGCCTATTTCGCGCTGGCGCTCGAGGCCGAGGTCGAGCCGGAAACGGGCAGGGTCCGCGTCGTGCGCGCCGTCGGCGCCATCGACAGCGGCGAGATCGTCAATCCGGACGGGATCAGGAACCAGACGGAAGGCGGCATCCTGCAGGCGATCAGCTGGACGCTCTACGAGGCGGTCACCTTCGACGACACGCGGATCACCAGCGTGGACTGGGCGAGCTACCCGATCCTGCGCTTCCGGAGCGTGCCGGAAAGCGTCGAGGTCCACATCGTCGAGCGGCCGGGCGAGGCGTTCCTCGGCACCGGCGAGGCGGCGCAGGGGCCGGTGGCGGCGGCCGTCGCCAACGCCGTGCGCGACGCGATCGGCGCGCGGATCCACGACTTGCCGCTCAGCCGCCAGCGCGTGAAGCAGGCGACCGGGGTGTAGCGG
>JAEZEK010000423.1 GCA_023417735.1 Pseudomonadota bacterium
GGTCCGAGGCGATGACGTCGAGCGTGGCTTGGGTCAGCGCGCTGATCGGGTTGAAGCAGAGGTTGCCCCAGAGCTTCAGCCACAGCTCGTCGCGGATGTTGTCGAGGACCGGCGCGCGCAGGCCGGCCGCATTCATGATCTCGCTGAGGCGCTCCACGCGCGCCGTACGCTCGCCCGACGGCTCGCCGAGCGGGAACTTGTCGCCGTAGATGTGCTGGATGACGCCCGGCTCCACGACCTCGGTCGCCGGATAGACGATGCAGCCGAGCGCGCGCTCGGGCCGGAGCACCTGCCATTGCCGCCCGCCCGGGTCGATGCTTTCCAGCGTGCGGCCCTCCAGTTCGCCGCCGTGGCGGTGGAAGTACCAGTAGGGCACGCCGTTGACGGCGGTGACGACGCTCGTGCTGTTGCCGAGGAGCGGCACCATCGCGTCGACGACGGCGGGTACCGAATGCGCCTTGAGCGCGATGATGACGTAATCCTGCGGCCCGAGCTCCGACGGGTCGTCCGTGCAGCGGACCTTCGCCACGCGCTCCTCGCCCTCGATCAGGAGCCTGACGCCGTTCTCCTTCATCGCTGCGAGATGGGCGCCGCGCGCCACCAGGCTGACGTCCGCCCCGGCCTGCGCGAGCTGGACGCCGAGATATCCGCCGATCGCGCCGGCGCCGTATATGCAGATCTTCATGCTCTTCCTCCCCGAATAGCATGAGCCACACGCCGCTTGTATTCGGTATGTGGTATGCCACAACGTGAAGCAGTTTCACGCCGGCGTCAATGCCGGGCGCGGCTCGTGCGGGAGGTAACGCGCGCAGGTTGCCCGGACCAGAAGCCGGCTCAGGAGTGCAATCGATTGTTGCAGGGCGTCGAGCGGCGACATATTGCCGCCCACGGGCTCCTCGAGCCGGAAATCAGCCGAGGGCGAGCTTCAGGGCGGCTTCGATGTGCTCCGGCAGGCACGGCTTCTGCAGCACCGCGGCGGGCTTGAGGGCCTGGACGTCGGGGTTCTTGTCGAGATCGCCGTAGCCGGACAGGAAGATCACCGCCGTGCCGTAGCGCTCCGCCAGCTCGCGGGCGACGTCGAGCCCGCTCATGCCCCTGGTACCGAGGCCCATGTCGACGATCGCGGCCTGCGGCCGGCGTTTCGCGCCCGCGGCGATCGCCTCGTCCATGTCGCGGACCGGCCCGACGACCTCGAAGCCGAGATCCTCGACGACATCGGCAACGAACAGCGCCACCAGCGCCTCGTCGTCGACGATCATAACGCCCGGCCTGTCCGGAAACCCTTCCGCCGTCATATTGCCCGCATGCACCCTGAGCGCCCCGGAACAGGCATAGCGGGTTGCCGGCCGGGTGTCACGCGGGGGAACATGCCGTCGTGGCGACGGTCGCGGCCTTCGGACGCGAACCGGCCGCCCTCACCATCCCGCCGTCGCGCTCATGTGCGGAAGCGCACGGTCGCCGCCGACCCAGAGCTCGGCCGCGCGCTCATTCTGCCAGGCCCCCTTCAGGACGATGGGGCCGCCGTCGAAGAGCGGCCGCTGCGCGCGGAAGTCGAACCGCTTCAGCGGCTCGGCGGGGCGCATGCTCGCGGCGAGCGCCATCAGGAGCGACGCCTGCAGCGGGCCGTGGACGACCAGCCCCTCATAGCCTTCCTCGTCCACCGCATAGGTGCGGTCGTAATGGATGCGGTGGCTGTTGAAGGTGAGCGCCGAGTACCTGAAGAGCAGCACGGCGGAGCCGTCGACCGTCCGCTTCGCATCCGCGGGGCTGTCGCTAGCGGGCGCCGGTTCGACCGGACGGGGGTCCGGCGCGCCGGGAGAGAGGGCGCGGTAGACGATGTCCTGCTCCTCCTCGACCGCGGGGCCGCGCGCCGTCGAGAAACGATGCGTGACGGTGACGAAGCAGAGCCGGCCGGTCCGGCCTTCCTTCTCGGCGATCGCGGTCACGGTCGAGACCCGCTCGACGCGGTCGCCGGCGCGGAACTCGTCGTGGAAGCGGATGCGGCTGCCGGCCCACATGCGCCGCGGCAGGGGCACCGGCGGCAGGAAGCCGCCGCGGGCGGGGTGCCCGTCCGGACCGACCGCGCTCATCGGCGCCACCGCCGTCGCGAGGCACCAATGGATCCCCGGCGGCGCCGGGCGTGCCGCATCGGGCTCCGCCTCGTCCAGAACGGTCGCCCGGTACGCCTGCAGGAGATGCGGCGTCAGGATGTCCTCGGCCCTTTCGGAGCGGCCGGCCCAGGCCTGGAGACCGGTGTCTTCGCCCGCAGCCGTCATGCTTCGCTCCCGTCTTCGTCCGCTCCGGCCGCCGCCCTCACGCCGCGCCGGCCAGGAGCAGGATCTTGCCGGTGTGGCGCGCGCCCTCCATGGCGGCATGCGCATTCGAGGCGTCGGCGAGCGGCAGCGTCTCGCCGGTGACCACCCGGAGCTTGCCCGCAGCGAAGAGCGGCCAGACGTGCTCCCTCAGCCCGCGCGCGACCTCGCTCTTGAAGCTGTCGGGGCGGGAGCGCAGCGTCGAGCCGGTGTAATGGAGCCGCTTCAGCATGATCGGCATCAGGTTGATCTCGACCTTCGAGCCGGCCGCGAAGGCGAGCTGGATGATCCGGCCGTCATGGTTCGCCGCCTTGATGTTGCGCTCGACATAAGGGCCGCCGACGATGTCGAGGATCACGTCGGCGCCGCCGGCGGCGCGCACGATCTCGACGAAATCCTCCTCCTTGTAGTCGATCACCCGTTCGGCGCCGAGCTCGGCCGCCATCCGGCAGCGCTCGGCCGGGCTG